>VEQL01000084.1 GCA_018883245.1 Chthoniobacterales bacterium | reverse complement strand
CGCGTGCACAGCCGGGAACCTATCGATTCCGCAATCACGGCAAAACGCATCATGGTTATCGCCTGACGCGTCGAGCTTGCGGCTTGTCGCCGGCACGCCGTTTCTGCTTCGCTCCCCGCTGTGTCTGCCGCGGATGTCACGGTTCCCCCTCTTCCCCAACCCGGCGATTGGGATGAATGCCACGCTTGCGAGGCGCCTTATCGCCACCGCCTTCTCGCGCGGGGCGAAAAACTCCGTTGCTCGCGTTGCGGTGAATTGCTGGCCGCGCCCCGTGTCGCATCCGCGCGCCAGCGCGGCTTGGCCGTGGCATTGACCGGGGTGGTGTTGTTGGTTTTGGCCAATGTTTTCCCCGTGATGACTTTCGATGTGGCCGGAGCGCGCCAGTCGAATCATGTGTTCACCGGGGTGCAGGGTTTGCTCTCGCAGGATTACGCGCCCCTGGCGGCACTGGTTTTTTTCTGCGCGATCTTGGCGCCGGCCCTTTATTTGGTTCTCGCTTGCTACGTGCTGACCGCGCGTTGCCTCGGACAGTCTTGGCCGGGTGACGTGAAGGTCTGGCGTCTGGTCGAGAGGCTGGCCCCGTGGAACCTCGTCCCGGTATTTCTCGTGGCCTGCATGGTGGCCGTGGTGCGCCTTGATTTGCTCGGAACCGTCACATGGCAGAAAGGCACGGTCTTTGTCGTGCTGCTTTCGCTCTGCTGTCTGGTCCTCGAGCAATTGCGCGAAAACGCCGGCCAGGAAGGCGATGCACGCTTTCGCCCGCAAATCGACGTGCGCATCAGACGCCAGAGGGCCCTGGCTTTGGTCGTCAGCGGCGTGATTCTCTATCCGTTCGCCAATCTTCTCCCGGTGATGACCATGACTGTTCCGGGTGACACGGCAGCGCTGACCGTTTGGGGTGGCGTGCTCGAGCTTTACCATGTTGGGCTCTGGCCTGCCGCGGTCATCGTGTTCCTTGCCAGCATGTGCATTCCTTTTTTGAAACTGGCGGCTCTCGGCTGGTTGTTGTGGATGGACGGCAAACCGGATCATCCGCGTGGTCGGGCAAAAATTTTCCGCGTGGTCGAAACCATCGGAACTTGGTCGATGGTGGATATTTTCCTGCTCTCCGTGCTGGTCGCTGTCGGGCAGCTCGGCACGCTGGCCAGTGTCACGGCCGAACTCGGGGCGCTTTTCTTCGCCGCAGTTCTTGTTTGCACGCTGTTCGCTGCGTCGAGCTATGATATGCGCATGATTTGGCGGGGGGCACGGGCTTGAGCGAACCGGTGAATGGACCGAAGGACCACGGACAAGTTGTCCGCGGGCGGAGCGGTATTTCCTGGGCGTGGCTTTTCCCGCTCGTCGCGTTGGCGGGAGCGGCGTGGATGTATTTCGACTACCTCGATTCAATCGGGCCGGAGATCGAAATCCGTTTCACCGATGCGCCTGGCATGGAGGAGGGCAAGACGCCGCTCATCTTCCGCGGCATCGTGGCCGGCACGGTGACCAAGGTGCACCTCAACAAGGAACTCGACGAGGCAGTTGTGACGGTGCGTTTGGAGAAGTTCGCCGCCGGTC
>VEQL01000083.1 GCA_018883245.1 Chthoniobacterales bacterium | reverse complement strand
CGCGCAATGCCTCGAGTCCTTTAGTCCATGCTGCAGCCACTCCCGCCGCGGCACCCTCTTTGGCGTGCGGACTGGCATCAATGCGCAGGCCGCCATCGGGCAAAGGTGCTTCGCCTTGCTCGATCGTCGTCCAATCAGCTGACGCTTTGCCGCCGCGAAGATAGGGAAACACGCCGGGATCAGCCTCGCCGCCGGGGAGCAACACAAAATTCTCGCTCGTGTAGATTGGTTCGACGGTCAGACCGTCGGAAGTCTTCGTCGTGAGGTCGTCGAGCGGCTTGCCCTTGAGCGTCGCTTCGGCCGCAGCGCGCCAGTCGGCGAGCGACGAGGACCGGAAGTCCGAAAGGTCGATCTTTCCGTCAATGAGCGCGCTCATGCCACCACCTCTTCGACCTCAACGCTGTGTTTTTTGCCTTCAATTTGCATGACGTATTTTTTGGGTCGCGCAGCTGACCGAGGGCGCGATACGGGCGCCGCCTCGACCGAAGCGGCTGGCTTCCCGCCGCGCAAAAGTTTGTCCGTCTCGACCGGGAACATGGCAAACAACACCGCGGTTTCATCATCCTCGGGCAGACCCTTTTCCTTCAGCTTGTCCCGTAGTGATGGCATGCCGGGTTCGAGCAGATCGGCGGGGCGGACAGTGACAGTCTTCTTGCCACTCTGTTTTTCGACCAGTGCGAGCAACTCCTGGTCAACCGGACCGGGCGTTTTGCCGTATTTGCCGAGGACAACGTCTTGCGCCGGCTGCGAAATCATTTTCCAACGCCCGAATTTCACGTTGAGCATGGCCTGCGTGCCGACGATCTGGGAGGTCGGGGTGACAAGCGGGATGTAACCGAGTGCGGCGCGGACCACCGGCATTTCCTTGAGCACTTCGTTATAGCGCTCAGCCATCCCCTGCTCTTTCAGCTGGTTGCGGAAGTTGCTCAGCATGCCGCCGGGGACCTGATAGGTCAGGATGTCGACATCGACGCGTTCGTTGGCCGGATTGGTGAAGGCTTTCAACTCCGCATAGACCTTCTCGAAGTGCGCGCGCAGGCGAGTGAGGCCCTCGCGGTCGTAATCCGGAGAGCGCGGATGTCCCTCAAGCAAGGCCATCATGCGCAAGGTGTCGGGCTGCGATGTTCCGTTGGCGAACGGCACGATCGAGGTTTCCACCACATCGACCCCGGCCTCGATCGCGGCAAGGTAGGACGAGGCAGCCATGCCTGCGGTGTCATGGCTGTGCAAAATGATAGGCACACTCACCCGCTTTTTCAGCGCGGAGACGAGATCGTAGGCGATCTTCGGCGTGATAAGTCCGGCCATGTCTTTGATGCTGACCGACTGGCAACCGAGATCGACAAGCGCTTCGCCGAAATCGACGAAGGCTTCGACAGTGTGGACCGGACTTATGGTGTAGCAAATCTCGCCGCGGGCGTGTTTCCCGGCGGCGAGTGTGGCACGGATCGAAGTCTCCAAATTCCGCGGATCGTTAAGCGCATCGAAAATACGGAGCACATCCATACCGCGGTCCGCCGTGCAGCGGATGAAGGTCTCAACGACATCGTCCGGGAAGCTGGTGTATTGAACGATGTTTTGTCCGCGCAGCAGCATTCCGTGCGGGGTTTTCGGGGCGCCCTTCTTCAGGACGGTGATCCGCTCGAAGGGATTTTCCCC
>VEQL01000082.1 GCA_018883245.1 Chthoniobacterales bacterium | reverse complement strand
GCCGTCTGAACCCCGAAGAGATTGCCGCGATGGTGGAAAATTCCGCCTATTGCGCACACGGCGCGGGGGCGAGGCTCTTCGGTTGGCATCAGCGCAGCGACCCGCGACTGCTTCAGCGCAACGATCCCTTCGGGGTGAACCACTGGGTTGGGGGAGCCGTTGGCGTGATCGGCAAGAAGGTGCGCTGGGACGAGTTGCTCAAGTGCAAGTGCGACATCGACGCCACGCTCACCGAATTGATGGAAAACCGCCTGGTCTGGAACGAGGCGCGCTTTTGCTTCCTGCAGGAAAGGGACAAGAACCTTGGTGGCAATTCGCTGATTCGTTCGGCAGAGCGGATTGCGGCCGAGAAGCGCTATCTCAAGAACAAGTGGAAGTCGCACATCCGCTTCGAGAGCTACAAGAGCCAGGATCGGGTGGCCATGGATGCGCCCCGGCGCCAGTCGGTAAGTCTCGGATGACGCACCCTCAATGCACCCCGGAGGACATTAGGTCATGACGTGTCACTGCGTTAAAGTCGGGGCATGGCTGAACCGGAAGAATCCGTTGCTCGCAAGCTGCCCATCTCGTTGGACAAGTTCCGCGAGGTGCTCGGCCGGAGCCGAACCACGATCTACAGATGGGAGCGCGATGGGCTCTTCCAGAGCTATCTCATCTACAACCGCCGCTACGTGCGGGCCGAAGTGGTGGAAGAGTTTATGCGCCGGGCTGAGGCTGGCGAGTTTGCCAAACCGGGCCACCGACCGCGCCGAAAAATGGTGAAAAAAACCGATGGATTCAGTGCGTTTTCTGCGAGAGGCCAAAGGGGATGCAAAACTTCACACCCGACATGTTCGGCCTCACAGGACACGGCATGAGGCTTAGAACGATCAGAGGCTACGATTTCGGCGAGGTAAGCTCGGCGATGCAAAAAGCGATCCGGCGCGGGGAGACCCAATACGCCGGTTACTGGGCCTTGGAACTTTGGGCCAGCGGCTTTGGCAACTACGTGTGGAAACGCCTCCTCACTGTTTCGGCCGAGGACTGCTGGGGCATCATCACCCAAGAGGTCAAAGCGCTGCATGACTCGTATGCCATGATCAACGCGAACCTCTCCGGTCGCCGTGCCCGCGGTCGCATCTTCATTTCGAAAGCCGTGATCCTGCTCTGCGCGGCCAAGAAGAGCCGTGATGCGGATCACCTGCAGAACTTCGTTTACGATGAAATGCGCGGCATCGATCCCGACACGCTGGCCGATGAACTGCGCAGCGCGCCGGAATATGTGCCGGTTCCGGACTACGCATTCGATTGCCACACGCGCCGCGGCAAATCGATGGGCAAGACGAAGGCGGACTTCTTCAAGGCCGAGCAGGCGGCGCTGATGCCGCTTGAGCAAGGGTTGTTCGATCACCTCGTTGACGCATGAGGGCTGACGATCCCGCGCTGCCTGACCGCATCCACTTGCGCACGCTGGTCGAGCACGGGCTGGCGCCGATGCTGAAGCGCGAGCCGCTGGACATTCTGCGGCAGATGCTTGGAGACGAACTGCCTCCGGAGCCGGTGTTTGTGAATCTCACCGTTGAACAGCTTGAGCGTTGTATCGAGGCAGCGCAGCGGGCGCTGAGTGCTCCGGCTGATCCGCTTCCACCAGCGCTTCCTGCGCCCATGGAACCGTTCCGCGACCGTCTTGCGCTCAACACGGAGGAGACGGCGAGGGCGCTTGGAATTTCGAGGGTTACTGTTTACCGCCTTTGGAAGCGAGGTCTGTTGCGTCCAAGCCTTTCGCTGCGCACGCCGCTGTTTGCCGTATCGGAGATTGAAAGGTTTTTGCGTTCCACCGCTGGCATTGAAGAAGAGAGAAAGT
>VEQL01000081.1 GCA_018883245.1 Chthoniobacterales bacterium | reverse complement strand
GGTCAGTTCGGTGAGTTCGGTGCGTTCGGATCGCGTGAGGGTGACTTTGTATCGTTTGGCCATGCCGGAGATGATGCCGACAGGGAGAGAAAAGCAATACGAAATAGTATGTGTTACGTGATACTAGCCAGCACAGCGGCTCCAGAAGGCGGATTTGCGGGCGTGCTTGCTCTGCAGGCTGGCGAGATAAGCAGGGTGATCCGGTAGACCCTTCCATTCCATGATCTTGCCGGAAATTCGCTCGAGATTCCGGAGATAGCTCGCGGCATGCCCGTAAATCTTGCTGCGAGCACGCTTGAGGATGGAGTCCAGCAGCGCACGGTAAACAACTGTCGCAGCCAACGGGTGACCCGCGCCCAGCATCGATTCGGACAAGGGCAGCAAACCATAGTAGTGCTCACCGTCGATCAACCCCGCCCGCGCCATGAGGTAGTCTTCGGCCTCCGCACCGCGGCCCGCATCGACCAGGAACTGAGCGTCCGCGCAATCAAAACGCGTGTCGGCAAGAATGACCGAAACCTCGCCATGAACGATTTTCTCCCGAGCACTTTGCCCAGCCAAAGCGAGCAATTGTTCCAGCGTGCTAAGGTTTCGATCTCGCCGGAATATACGCCATGCCACTGATTCTTGGCTCTCACGCGCACCTAGCGCGGCGTAAACCTTGAACAACAATTCATCCCGCTCGCGATCCCGAGTATGGTCGCCAAGAGGAGTTTTCTCCAGCCACTCGAGCGCTGTCTCGGCTTGGCCGGCCGAGAAATAAACGCCCGCAATATCCACGCAGGTCGAAGAATGCAAAGGCCCCGGATAGCTGAGTCGCGCCTCGGCGAAAAGCGCACCATCCTTCATGGCGCGGGCTAGGATCTCGATGTCCACCCGCCATTTGTATCCCCTCTTGTCCTCTGGCAGGGCCGCGTCCGCCTCGCGCATTCGCGCAACGAGACCGCGGATCTGGGCTTTGGGCAAATACCGCGGAGCCGCTTCCAACAAGGCATCCCTCACCCCGTAATCATCTGCTGCGATCAGGCCGAAGACCCGGTGCACCAACCACTCTTTATCCTCACAAGCTTTCCCGAAACGGACAAAAAGTTCCTGCGCGTCGAAGCGGTAAACATCTCCGACATAGCCGCTGGAATCATCGCAATGGTCGAAGATGTTGCGATCTGTCTCATAGAAAGCTGCCATCAGCTCCGCACCCTGCCGCGGATCCTCGACCACCCGCTTCATAGCACCCAACAACTCGCGCAAATCGTCCGCCAACTCCGAGGAATAACGCCAAGGCACAAAGCGTTGGGATCGTTTGAGTGCGACGATCCGGGCACGGACCGAAGCCAAGCTGGGCGCGCACTGGGCGGACATGAGTGCCCTTTGTGCCGCGATTTCCGCTCTTATGCCAGCAAGCTCTCGATGGTCACCAAAAGTTTCCCGTTGATACGGAGCCGCGTCCGTTCGAGGTCTCCGCGACCCAGGGCCTCGCGAATTTTCGGAGTCGTGGCGCCGAGCGTCCGCGCTTTGGGAACGCCATACCACACGCGGCCTTCGTGGAAAATTTTGCGATCCGCGCGCACGGGGTCAGAATGACTTAAGTTTGCCGACGAGGAAACTGCGTTCGTTATACCCCGCCCGGCGCACGCGCCGCGCTGAATGGGACGAACGGATCCCCCATCGAGCGTGGCTGCTTTTACGACTCGTGAGTGTTTGTGAGCCTTTCGACTTAGAACCGCGGTGCCCCCCCCCCGCGCCGTCAGATCGTCCGGCAGAACTGCTCGATGCGATCCAACCCCGTCTTGATGGTCTCGAGGTCGGTCGCGTAGCTGAGGCGCACGGTCTGGTCGTCGCCGAAAGCAACTCCCGGAACGACGGCGACCTCCGCTTTGCTGAGCAAGCGGTCGGCGAAGTTGGTCGAGCTGAGACCGAACTTCGAAATGTTGACGAGCATGTAGAACGCGCCGAGCGGTTTGACCGCCGTGAGATTCGGGATGG
>VEQL01000080.1 GCA_018883245.1 Chthoniobacterales bacterium | reverse complement strand
CAGCAGTCACACCGAATCTCACCCGCCCAGGCGAGTGACCCAAGCCGCCGTGGCGAACATGGGGATGGGAGCCACGGCGGCCCTTGGGTCGGGCGAAACGTAAAACGGGGAGCAAAAGGGGCCACCCAAAGATTTCCGAATGATCCTCGCGACAAGCCCCTGTAGCGTCGGTCTACGACCGTCGACCTGTAGCGTCGGTCTATGACCGTCGACCTGTAGTCGCCATCACGAAAAGCCCCCTTCCTGTCGCCCCTGGCGCGGGAGCGCCCATCGAAAAATGAAAGGTAGGGATGGCTCGCCGCAGCCGTCCGACTTTCGCGGCGGAGCCGCCATGGTGTCCCGGAGACGGCGGCTGCGCGCCTGAAGTTTGGGTCCGCTCGGCGAGCCGCCCCTACCCGGGTTTTCACGAGGGGTGCTGCCGCACCAACGGCGCGGCGGCGCCCATCGAAAAAAGAAAGGTAGGGATGGCTCGCCGCAGCCGTCCGACTTCCGCGGCGCAGCCGCCATGGTGTCCCGGAGACGGCGCTACGCGCCTGAGGCTTGGGTCCGCTCGGCGAGCCGCTCCTACCACTTTTTCACGAGGGTGCTGCCGCACCGATGTTGGCGCGGCAGCGCCTGGTGGGGACGCGCGGCCCGCGTGTCCGGGTTTGCACGGATGGCGGACGATTTGAATTTCCCGGGCGAGCCCCGAGTTCCGCGATTCGGCGGACGACCGGGGCCGGAAAAAAATTTCTATTTTCCCCGCCGGTTCAAAAAGTGAATTGAGACCGAACAAAAGTTTACACCCTCCCGACTATGGTTTTTCCTAACCAAATATTTGACTTATCCTAAATGGAGTTGTTGATTTTTAATCCATGCGTGTTTTCCCCTTCTTGATCGCACTCGCCTGTGCCGTGGCTCCGGTGCTTGCCCAAATCGATTCCGGCGGCGGGGTTTCCGCGCTCGGGTCCGGTTCGAATCATTCCTCAATCGGTTCCCCCATGGCCACGGGCGGATCGGTCTCCGGCCTGATCGATATTCTCTACCCCACGCCCATCGTCGATCCTGCGGCGGACACGGATGGGAATGGATTTCCCGATGCATGGGAGATGGAAAATTTCGGCGCACTGGGTGTTGGCACCGCCGCCGATGCCGATGGCGACGGCACCACGAACATGATGGAATTCCTCGCGGGCACGAACCCCAAATCAGCCACCTCCGTGTTCCGCCCGGCCTCGCACATCGAGGCGGGCGATTTGATTTTGACCGTTCCGACTGTCGCGAACCGCCACTACCGCGTGTGGGGCACGGCCGACCTGAAGACCGGTTGGGGCTCCGTGCCGCTCGACACCATCGTCGGCGACGGCTCGATCGCCGAATGGTCCTACCAAATGAGCCAATCCCCGACCCGCCGCTTTTTCCTGAGGGTTGAACTGGTCATCCCGCAAGGCCGCTGAACCAAAAAAAATCCGCCATGAAAAAAAACACGCTCCGGGCCCTTCTGGCGCTGTTGGTCGCCGCGTTGCCTTTGTCGGCGCAAGTTCCCCGGCTTTTGGAATACGACGGGTATTTGGTGGAAGGAAACCAACCGGTCACCGGCCAACGCGCGATGGGCGTGAGGCTCTACTCCGCATCGACGAATGGCACGTTGCTTTATTCCGAAACCATCGGAACCGTCCAAGTCACGGCGGGGCAATTTTATTTCCAATATGGCGGCGCGGGAGCCGGAATTTTCCAGGCGCTCACCGGCAACCAGCACTGGCTGGCGCTCACCATCAACGGCACCGAGCAAACTCCGCGCGAGCGGTTGCTCTCCGTGCCATTCGCTTTGAAAAGCGCGGACGCCCAAGTCGCGGATGCGGATTTGCGCCAGGTCGCCGAGGCTGTCGGAAAAATCATCACCGCCTTCGGCGGAAACGCCTCGAGCCTTCTCACAAATCCCGCCGCCACCGTGGCCACCATCGAAAAACAGGCCGCGAACCTGCAGGAAATCAGCAAGCGCTTCCGCGTGATCTCCCTCTCGGGAAGCCTGGCCTTCGGTAGCTCCTCGGTCCTCCGCCCCCTCACGATCACCAACTCCGGCATCGATCGATTGACCGTCACCGGCATCTCC
>VEQL01000079.1 GCA_018883245.1 Chthoniobacterales bacterium | reverse complement strand
GTGTTCGACTATGTGAGCGGCGGCACCGATCGGCCGTATTCGTGCCGCATGGCGCAGTTGGAGCACCTGCCCGAGTGGGAGCGCGTGGTGAAGGTGTTGCCGTTTGAAATCCACGATGCCGCCCAACTCGCGGCCTATGAGGAGCGGTGCATCCAGGAAGGCTACGAGGGCGTGATGGTTCGCGACCCCGCCGGACCCTACAAGTGCGGGCGCTCCACGGAGCGCGAAGGCTGGCTTCTCAAGATCAAGCGGTTCGAGGATGCGGAGGCCGAGATTCTCGACACCTACGAGGGGATGAGCAACCAGAACGAGGCGCATAGGGACGCGTTTGGACGGACGAAGCGGAGCCTCAGCCAGTCGGGCATGGTGGGCCGAGGTGAACTCGGCGGGTTCGTCGTGCGATCGCTTGAGACCGGAGTGGAATTCCGGCTCGGCTACAACCATGTGGTCGGCGGGATCGATCGGCTCAGCCTGTGGCTGCGGCGCGAGTCGCTCGTCGGCCGGCTCGTCCGGTTCAAGCACCAGCCAAGCGGGGCGAAGGAAGCGCCGCGGTTTCCGAAGTTCGCGGGGTTCCGCGAGGCTTGGGACAGGTAAATCGCGGTTCCGAGCCAATACCACCATGCCAGCCGTCGGGGGACTCGTTCCTCCGACGGCGACCCTGGAGGATATGGGTTTGGATCGAGGCCGTGGGGACTAGGTGTCTGCGCAAAGCCAAAGTTGAGCGCCTCGACATGGTGGCGATCGCCGTCCATGTATGCGTTATTGGCCTTGGTCGCGGCCGGTCTCGGTGCCTGCCTCTTGCGGCGTTGCGCCTAGATTTTTTTGCCACCCGGCACGGGACGCGGTTTCGAGAATACGATGACTGACCAACGCCGGCTCCTTAAGGAAGATGGAGTGCGGTGCGCCGGGGATGATTTCCACCACGGCTCCCGGCACCTGGGCGCGCACTTGTGCCAGGCCGGCTTGGTCGGCCCACTCTGCCATCTTGGCCGAGTGGTGACGCATGGTTTCCCGCGCTTCCGCTCCGGCCAAGGCCGTGATGGGAAAAGCTGCCGCCGGATCGCCCCAATCGGCATAAAGCGCGGTGACCGGCACGATAATGCCGCGGTAGTCGGCCTTGACGCGATCGGAACCGGCGCGGACCCCGGCCTGCGCGGCTGAGGTATCCTTGAATTCGAGCGTGCCATCGGGATTCAGCACCAACTGGCTCCGGAGTTCGCTCGCAGGAACCGGTGCACCAAGTTGCGCTTCCGCGAAGCGTTGGGCGGCCGGGAAGCTTTTTATTTTCAATTGGCCATCGATGACCTCCGCATCGGCGATGGAAAATTGGAAGACCTCCTCCGTCGTCGGCAAAAGCTTTTCCGCCCCGTCGAAGACCTCGTCGGCCAGCTTGTCGGTGCGGTCGAAAGCCGCATCGAGGTAAACCAAACCCGCCACCAAGTCGGGACGCGCCTGCACGATCCCGGTCAATTCATCTCCGGCAATGGAGTGTCCGACCAACAGCGCCCGCCCGATCCCGAGAGATTGCAGGACCGCGATAACATCCGCCACACGCGTGGCCACATCGTAGCCCTCCGCGGTCACCGTCGACCCTCCGAACCCACGCCGCGTCAGCCCGATGACCCGGTGCGCATCGGTCAACCGCGGTGCCAGGTCGTCGAAGATGGCCGCGGTATTGCCCAGACCGGCGAGCAGCACGATGGGCGGGCCGTCGCCGCCCCAGTCACGGTATTTCAAATCGACATTTTCAGCGACGCGGACAAAGCCCTCCTGAGGCCAGACCCGCGGGGCCTCCGGTGCGGGTCGTTGGCAAGCCGTGAGCAGGCATGCGATGGCTGCGAGCCAAGCCAGAGGGCGCGGCCCGTGATAGAGCGGGGAATTTCGCCAGAGGGGTGGAGCTGCCACGGGACATTTATACCTCTGAGCGTTTTCCCATAAAGAATTTCCGCATGGTCGTTAGCCAAATACCACCATGCCAGCCGCCGGGGGACCTGTTCCTCCGACGGCTTTTTTTCAAGTTTCGCGCGAATCGGGGGTCGCCGGGTTCGTGCATTTTTACGCCTGATAAACGAGCGGGAGGTTTAGTGCGCCTATAACCGGCAAGCGCCATCATTTTCGGTGCCAACTTGTTGGTTTCCAGAAAAATGGTGAAAAAATATGGTGTTCTATGGTGATGGACACACAAATGTCTCCGCGTGAGGCTCTTGGGG
>VEQL01000078.1 GCA_018883245.1 Chthoniobacterales bacterium | reverse complement strand
CTTCGGGTTCGAGGTCCGGCAATTCGGACAGCACTTCCTCCGGCGTCAACCCATTGGCCAGGAGATCAAGGACATCGATCACGCGGATGCGCATGCCGCGGATGCAAGGACGGCCGCCGCATTGCTTTGGATTTATCGTGATGCGCTCCATGAATGGAAAGATACAACGCGTTCCGGTTGTTTGCATCTGTTTTCACGGGGCTCTCACGGGGACACGGAGGGCAAGGTTAAGGCCGGAGACAAAATTGTAGTAACGCGACAGGGCGGATTGGGGAGGATTGGCAGAATCGAAAATGTCGCCGGCCACGAGAATGGCATGGGCGGCGGCTTCGGTCGCAAGAGCCAGCAACCACTCGAGAAAGCGCTCGTGTTCCTCGTCGCGCGACTGGTCGTTGAGCAGTTTGCCCAAATGCCAGTCCGCGGTGTGGAGGATGCGGTAGCTACCGGATGATTTCGGAGGAAGACTTTGCATGCGCCGATGTCCCGTTCTCAAAAAAACTTGCGGCCTTCGCAGAGGTTGATGAGTTCGGCCAGGGCGTAGATGGAGGGACGGCGGCCGGCACCTTCGCGCACGGTGTAGAAGATGCCGTCGGTGCGGAGTCGGGTGAAAAGGCGCGAGACCATGGGGACTAGATGAAAGGCTCGAATTCGTTGGGCTCTTGCGTGAGCAGTTTCCAAAAACGCGTGTTGAGGTAGAGCTTTTCGCGGCCTTCGACGCGCTCTTCCAACACGCCGATGGCGGTCAATTCCTTCAGGTATTCCGATGCGGTTTGGCGCTTGGCCAAACCGGCGTCGACAACGTTGCCGATGCGGCAGTAGGGCTTCTCGAAAAGCAACTCGACCAGCTCTTTGGAGTAGGTTTTTTTCGGCAACTTGATCCGACAATATTTGGTTGTAGCTTGGAGGAGTTGATTGATGGCATGGATTTTGCCGGTAGTCCAAACCGACGTCTCCTCCACGCCCTTGAGAATATAGAGGATCCACGACTCCCACGTCTGGTCGCGGGTCACACCGAGCAAAAGCCGGTAGTAGTCGGTCTTGTGCCCGATGATGTAGCGGCTGAGATAAAGGATGGGTAGGTTGAGAAGTTTCTGCTCGATCAAAAACAGGCTGTTGAGAACGCGGCCCGTGCGGCATCGACCACCGGTTCGATCACCGGCCGAATCGGTCTGATCGGCTCGATGAAGGGTGCGCCAAAAGCATTGTCGATGCGATCGACAGCAGCTTGCACCGGATCAGCCAAAGGCTCGTCATCCCAAACGAATTGGCCGAGTGCAGCCGAAAGCGACAGAGCGAAGATGAAGATGCTCCCAGCCGGAAGCATCCGCCGTGCTCGCGCGGAGAATGATCGGGCTGAAGCCGCGGCCGTAGTCGGCCGTCCACACACCATAGCGCGTCGTCTCGACGACCAGCTCGAGCGGCGTGGTGCCGACGTATTCGCCGTTCAACTCGACGACCAAACCGGAAGGCCAGCTGCGGATATCGATCGTCTTCACCGGCTCGGCCGTGCGCACCTCCGGCTCCGGCGCCGAAGCGCAACCGCTCAGAAGAACGGAAACCGACATCAGTCCGCAAAGAACCGCCTTCATGAAGCGTCTATTGTTTCTCGAGCGTGACGACCAATGGATTGGGTTTGTGCTCCATCATGGCTCCGGTGCCCGCATCGACAGCCGCGCCGATCAATCCTCCGAGCACAACATTGCCTGCCATGGCAAGCCCACCGCCGCCCGCGATTTGCATAGGCACGGTGGTTTGCCGCGTCTTGTAGCCGGGCTTGGAAATGGTGACATGCAAGGTTTCGTTGCGCGGAACCTTCACGCTAGAGCATGTTAAATAAAGCTATAGCCGCATGCGGCAAACCAACCGCGAGCGTCGGAAGCGGTGACAGTGTCCAGTGCTTGAGCCAGAGCGGCCAAGAGTTCCTCGTGGGTCCGGGCGGCGGCTTTACGTAAGAGGGCCTTGATCTTGCTCCACATCATTTCGATGGGGTTGAGGTCCGGTGAGTAGGGCGGCAGGAAGACGGCATCGGCTCCGACTTGGCGGATCAGGGCGATGGTCTGCTCGTTTTTATGGGGCGCGAGGTTGTCCATGACGACCAGATCTCCTGCGCGCAGTGTTGGGACCAGCACCTCTTGGACATAGGCCCGGAAGACCTCAGTGTCAGTGGCTCCCTCGATGGCCATGGCCGCGGTGGTTCCATCCAAGCGCACCGCCCCGATCACCGTCGTGGTGCGCCAGTGTCCATGAGGACAGGCAAAACGCAGACGCTGACCCTTGGGGCAGCGTCCCCGCAGCCTGGTCATATTCGTTTTGATCGCCGACTCGTCGAGGAAGACCAACCGCGACGGGTCGATCCCGCCTTGCTGGCGGCGCCAGCGACGACGCCCTTGGGCCACGTCCGGGCGGCCTTGCTCGCTGGCATGGAGTGTCTTTTTTTATATGTCAGCCCCAACCGGATCAGCAGGTAGTGGATGGCCACCAGCGTGCAATCCACGCCCAGAGCCTCGCGCAACTCCTGCAGCGTGGCGTCAGGGCGAGCCTTAACCAAATCCAGCAACCGTCGGCAGCAGGCCGCATCGAACAGGGGCTTGCGACCGCAACGGTGATACTGCGGGCGGATGTCGCCCAAGCGTTGCCGCTGGCTGAGCAATTTTTTGACCATCCCGACAGAGACATCAAACCGGCGCGCCACTTGGTCGCGTGTGCTGTCTTGCCGGTCGTAGGCCTTGAGGATGCGTTGGCGTAAATCCACAGAAAGGGTCTTCATGACCACACTCTGATGTAAATCCCAAACGGCTACAATATTATTTAAAATGCTCTAAACGGCGTCTGACCAACTTGGCCGGTCGAGATTTGCACATTGGCACCCTGGGGAGTTGAGTCGACGGTGAACACCTCGCGCGTGCCGCGAGTAATGGTTGCGCAGCCAGTCGTGAGCAGCACCGCGACAAGAAGAGCGAAATGAATTTTCATAACGCCTACCGATTGTAGGCACGCGATTCGCGTTGGAAACCAGTTTGCGTGTTATAGAGCAGCCTGCTCGTCTTCAACGCTTTGGCACCGGCTCAGGGCTTTTTGCGGCCCAATTCCATGCTCCCGCACAACCTTCCGAAGACAGCACCGGCAAGAGCGGTGCGTGTCATAACACCAACTCAGGAAGCCGGCGGATTTCCTTTGGACTCGGGTCCCCTCTCCTCTTTCGGACGCTCGAAAAGCCCCGGCAGCTCG
>VEQL01000077.1 GCA_018883245.1 Chthoniobacterales bacterium | reverse complement strand
ACTGTTTACCGCCTTTGGAAGCGAGGTCTGTTGCGTCCAAGCCTTTCGCTGCGCACGCCGCTGTTTGCCGTATCGGAGATTGAAAGGTTTTTGCGTTCCACCGCTGGCATTGAAGAAGAGAGAAAGTCGCGCAGTCGCAGACGCGACTAAAAGTCGGCTTTGCCATTGATCCCGACGTAGGCCACAGGCTTCTCCATGCTCTTGCCTGGTTTGATGTCGATGCGCAGTGAGGCGAGCAGGCGGTGCCAGAAAGAGCGGCGATCTGGCGGTCGCGGCTGTTTGGCTTTGAAGATGGCCTCGTAGAGCCGGTGGCCGGTCACTTGACCACGGGGATCGCCCGGCGCACTTCGGTGTAGGTCACCGGTCCGGGGATGCCGTCCTGATCGGTGTTGACCAGAGCCTGGATCTTCTTGATGCCGTCGGTCTGCACGGAATTGGTGGCGTAGTTCACTGCGGCGAGGATCGTTGCCACGATAAACCCCACAATGGCCGTCTGATCGATCTGGCCGGCGAGATTGGCGTCGAAGGCGGCGACTCTGGCCACAAGCGTGGCGACAAACCCCGCGATGATCGGGGTGAGCAGGCTGCCGGACTTGGAGACCAGAAACCGCAGGAGGCTGAGCTTGATCTTGCCCATGCTACTTGTCCTCCAACCGCATTCGCTGCACGGCGGATTCGATGGTCCAACGCAGCAGGCTTTCTGTCGCCGAAACGCCCTGATGAAGCGCGGCAACCTTGAGTGCTTTGACCGCCTCCTCGCGCTTCTGGCCGCCGGTGCGGTCGGAGTTGGCCAGGGATCGCACGATGTCCAAGGCGATGGGAAGGAGCACGCCGGTGCCGCTGACGACCAGTTGGCGCAGCAGTGGCCCGTAGAAGTTCCAGATGGAGTTGGTGATCCCGAGGATTTTTGCGACGAGCGATTTCATGGGTCGCCCCCGCGCGGGATGTCAAAATGGCGAGCTACGGAGCCTTGCGCTCAGCTTCGACCGCTCGCTCCAGCACATGGAGGAGGTAGGCCTCAAGCGAGATTCCTTTAGCCCGTGCCCGCTTGGTGGCAATGGCCACTGTTTTGGCCGACAGGGAAACGGCCAGACCGCCCCTTTTCGGGGCTGATTGCGTTATGACACGTTCCGGTGTTGCAGCGGTCTGGCTCAAGCAGGTGAATTGGCAATATGACCAATCCGCTATCAGGGGACAAGAACCACACCGTGATTTTGAACGATTTGCCCGATGATCTGGCCGGTAAGCTGTTCGAGTTGGCCGAGGAGCGTGGTGTGTCCCCGAGCGAGCTTGCCCAAGGGCTGATCAGCCGGCACGTGGATAACCGCGACGACGAGTGACCCGTGGCCGCTCGCGGCTACCTCCATACCACCCGCGCAAAACGCTTCTTATGGCTCCCCGTGGCTCGTGAGTTCCCACGGCCGATAAACGAGGAAACGGGCACCCGCGGGCTTCGTGCCAAAAACCATGCCAACAAGAAGCTCGTCCGAAAAATGGTGAAAAATATGGTGCGCCAAAACTGATGGATTTGGTGAGCCCCCTGCGAGAGGCCAAGGGGGTTATGAAAAACAGCACCAAACGCAGTGAATACATCGGCACGTTCATCAAAGCCTCGGGCGAAGCCCGCACGATGCGCTTTACGACCGCTGCCGCCAATCTGGGCAAGCGCGGACTGATCACGGTCTGGGACGTGGAAAGCCGCGGCTTGCGCAAGTTCAACCTCAACACGCTGATGGGCCGCATCGTCGCGGCTGCCTGACATGAACGCGAATCAACCCGCCGTCGTGTCGGAATACAAGGGGCAGCCGCTGATCGTGCTCAATGCGGGATCGCGGTGGCCGTTCCAGTTCGGACTGGGCAAGGCGAAGATGATCCTCGAGCACATCGAGGCGATCCGGGCGTTTGTGGAGTCCGAGGGCAAGAGCGTCGGCGAGGAGGTGGCCCAGTGAGCGCCATCAGGAAACCGATGTTGGCCGGCAAGTGCGAGTGCCCCGAGGGCTTGAGCTTTCCGGTCTTGGCCACGCCGAAGCTGGATGGCATCCGTTGCCTCAAGATCGACGGGCAAGCGCTGACGAGATCGTTCAAGCCGATCAGCAACAAGTTTGCCCGTGAGTGGATTGAAGCCAATCTGCCCGACGGGGTGGACGGGGAGCTGATGCTGCGCGGCGGCACGTTCTCGCAGACCACGAGTGCGATCGGGTCCCGCGATGGCGAGCCGGACTTCGTGTTCCACGTGTTCGATTACGTGAGCGAGGACACGGATGTTCCGTATGCGTGCCGCGTGCGGGAGCTGGAACGCCTGCCCGAGTGGGAGCGCATGGCCAAAGTGCTGCCGGTCGAGATCAAGGACGCCGACGAATTGGCCAAGTTTGAGGAGAAATTCCTGGCCGAGGGTTACGAGGGTGTGATGGTTCGTGATCCGGCGGGGCCATACAAGTGCGGCCGCTCGACTGAAGGCGAGGGGTGGCTCCTCAAGATCAAGCGATTTGCCGACGCCGAGGCCGAGGTGCTTGAGCCCTACGAGGGGATGAGCAACCAGAACGAGGCCGAGCGCGATGCGTTTGGTCGAACCAAGCGCAGCCTGTCGAAAGCGGGGATGGTGGGCCGTGGCGAACTCGGCGGATTTATCGTGAGAGCCCTCGATACGGGCGTGGAATTCCGGCTCGGCTACAACCACGTGCTGGGAGGCATCGACAGGGTGAGTTTGTGGCGGAGGAAGGAGGCCCTTGTCGGACGGCTGGTCAAGTTCCGCCACCAACCGAGCGGGGCCAAGGAAGCGCCCCGATTTCCGAAGTTTGTGGGCTTCCGAGAAGCCTGGGACCTCTAAACGAAGGCCGTGTCATTAACCATGCCAACATGAAGACCGCCCGAAAAATGGTGAAAAATATGGTGTTCAAAACCGATGGACTCAGCGCGGCTGCCCGCGAGAGGACAAGGGGGTTATGAAAAAACCGGATACCAAAGCCGCCAGCGTGCTCTTCGGAGTTGAGCTGGAAACAGTCATCCCCGCCGGTTGCGGGGTTCAAGTGGGCAACTACCACCGTGGCTGCCAAGTCACGGGCGGGTTGCGCAAGTCGGACGGCACGGTTGTGACCGCGCCCAAGTTCAACCGGATGCCGTGGAGAGCGGAGCATGATGGCTCGATCCGCGGCGCCGGCGTGGCCTGTGAATTCGTGTCCCCGATCCTGCACGGGGAGGACGGCGTGACCGCGCTCTGCCAGTTCGTGGAATTCATCACGGCCATCGGTGCCACGGTGAATGACAGCTGCGGCTGCCACGTCACGGTGAACGTGGATTCGATCATCGGCTCAAACGATCACGCCAAGCGCGGCGAGTTCGCCCGCAAGTTGGCGCACATCGCACAGTGGCACGCGCGCTCTATCTACGGCCAGACGGGAGCGGGGCGGCACACGAACACTTATAGCCACACGTTTGCCGCCGACGTGGCCAACTTGGTCAAGACAATGGAGAAGCACCCCGACCTGCGCTTCAAGGAATCGGCGGCCATGGCCTGCGGGCGCGGCATGATCAACTTCCGCAAGCTCTTCAGCCACGGCCTTGTCGAGTTCCGTGCCTTTGCCGGCACGACGAGCGTGGCCAAGGTGCAGCACCACGTGGCCACGGCGATCGGGCTTTGCCGCCGCGCCGCGGAGGTGGAATGCCTCGGGGCGTTCAAGAAGAACAAGGTGCAGGAGGCCCGCACGCGCACGGCGGCCGATGCGGTGAAGTTCCTGTGGGACTACCTCGGATGGACCGGCAGCAAGCGCGACTGCGCGCTCGGTCTGTTCGGCCGCCTGCACTCGGAGTTCCGCCAATACCGCAAGGAGGCCCTGCGGCTCTGCCGGCAGTTTGATGCCCGCTACCCCAATGCGCCCCTTTAAGC
>VEQL01000076.1 GCA_018883245.1 Chthoniobacterales bacterium | reverse complement strand
TTGCCCAGCGGATGAAATCGAAAGCAGCGGCGGTTTTCGGGCGCCATGCATTCAGGGGTTTATCGTTGCGCAACGATAAACCCTCTCTGACGGACAGATCTTCGAGCCACTTTTTGATAACCCAACATACAAATGCCGCGCACCACGGCCATGGCGCCGGTTTGAGCCAAGTGGCCGACTGGTATTGGACGATTTTTGGGCCACGGTTGTTGCCGCCGACTTCACGAACTCCGATTTCTGCTGCTGCAATATGGGCGAGTTTTTTGCGAAGGCTCATGCCTCCGGTTCGGAGTCAACTTGAGCGTCTCCGGGCGGAGTGAACTCGCGGCCGATCATTTTCAGCATGACCGCCGCCACCACCTGCATGCATTCGCAGTCCCAGTAGTGGTTCGGGCGCTGGCCGATCTGCTTCCAGCGCCAGGTGCCGTTGACGTTGACCCGGTGCTCGCTCTCCATCTGGCCGAGGTAGTCGTCGTCGATGTCGTCCGGGACTTCCCAAGTCGGACCCTTCTCGGGGTTTTGATTGCGGCGGAGGCGCGAAAGGATGTCCTTCACGTTGAGGTTGGACCAGTAGAAGACCGATGCCTTCTTGTCGGCGGCGAGGACCACGCGGCGGCGAGTGGAGTAGAAGCGGTGGATAGCCCGGTTGCCGGAGAGTTTGTGGGAGAAGGTTGAGCGCTTGTCGCCGATGAGGGCGGTCCATCCGTGTTCGGCGCAGTGACGATAGACCTCGTAGGCGTTGTGGCCCGCGTCGAGAAAGACGAGGTTCGGGTGGATGGCAAATCGATCCTGCATGGTGGCGATGTCCTCGAAGGTGAGGATTTTCTCGTTCCACATGAGGCGGGATGAACCCGTGGCGCTCCATGAGCGAACGACGGCAAAGAGGTGATCCATTTGCACGTCCACGGTCAGAATTCTCAGGAACGCCGCGGTCTGAGCCGGGTCCGCCGGGCCGGGCACGATCTTGCCGGCTTTGCTCATGACGGCCTCGTCTTCCCACACCTCGCCCTTGCGATACCCGGTGCGTTCGATCTCCAGCTTGTAGTCGTCGGCCATTTCGCGCCACGGGATGGCCAGACGCTTTTGGTAGAACTGCTTGAGCGAACTGAAATCGCCATGACGCGCCGCAGCCTTGGCGCGCAGGTAGAGTTCGGCCAGAACGCCCCAGCTTTGGGAGCACAGTGCGTTCCAATGAAAGCCTGCGTTCTCGGCCGATGCCTTGGGATTGGCCGCCACGTATTTGCCGCTGGCATTGAGTTCGCGGCGTTGCCGCTCGGTGTCCTCAAATGCCCGGCTGCAGCCGGAGCAAAGAAGCACGGTCGTCTGGCGCACGGCCTGATAGTCCCAGTTGTCGTTCTCGTCGCGCGCCGATTTGCTCCACTCCACGTTCTCCCAGGAGAAGGGCTGGCGAAGAGAGCAGGTCGGGCAGGCGAAGGTCCATTGCCGCTGGTCGGTGGTCTCGAACTTGCGCTGTGTGTCGTCGCCCTCCTCGCCGGCCTGCGACATGAAGACGCATTTGCCGAGCCATCCGAAAGCGGTGACACGGGCCTCGGCCTCGGCCATGTGACCCGCCGGCCAGCGCCAGGTTTCGTCACCGATCAGCCATCGGATCGACCGTCGTTGGAGGTTTGTCTTGTTGTGCGCCCCGAGCACCCAGAGCGTCATGCCGTTGCGGAAATGAATCGTGTTGTTCTTTTTCTTGTGGCGGTTGCGCGGGTATAGGGCTTTGACCGGGGCGCACTCGTCGAAGAGCTTTTGCAGACGCGACTCGCTCTGGTCCTTGGCATCCTCGTCGGTTTGATCAAGCCAGAGGGTCGGGCCGGGCAGGTTGGAGATGATGTAGCAAAGGCCCAACTCTCCGATGCTGGTTTTGCCGCACTGGATCGCCGCGATAATGGAGAGGAGGCGCACGGCCGGATCGGCCAAGGCCTCCAGCGGTTCGCGCAGCCACGGAGAGTTCTCCGAGCGGAACTTGCCCGGAATTGGCGAGTATGGAATTGAGGCGATGTGCTGCTCGGCCCACATCCACGGCGCGCGTCGGTCCGGCGGTTGCCAAGCCTCGCGCCAGATGCGGTCGAGTTGTTTGGAGTGAGTCATTGGCCCTCGTGCAGAAGGGCGGCGAACTCGTCGATGGCCATCGACAGCTCTTTTCGGATGCGAACGGCATCGAGGCCCGAGAGGATCGGGGGCAGTTCGTTCTCCAGCCGCTTGCGCAGCAGGGAAACTGCTTGGCCGACATGGTAGGCCCAACGCGAGCGCACTTCCTCCTCGGGGACAAACTCGCCCTTCCTGACCGAGAGGCGAAATTCCCGCTCCATGACTTCGGCCAGAAGTTTGCGCGCGCGCAGGGCGCTCTCCTCGTCCGGTGCCAGCGCCGCGCCACCCTTGAGTCCTTTGCGCGCCATGAACTCGCGCCAGGCCGCCACATCGTGGTTGCCGTTGGCCGAAGGCGTCGGGCTATCGGGCAGCTTTTTCCACCCGTTGATGGCTTGGCGCGTGACCCCGAGGATTTCAGCCAATTCGTGGTAGTTGGAAGCCGTGGCCGGATCGCCGCCGCTGGATCCCGCCGCAATTGATTGGAGCATGGCCCGCTCGCCGCGGGTGAGTTTGCCGCCGGATTGGACTCTGCTGACGAGATTGCTGAAGTCGCGGTTGAGAATCTTGCGCGCGACTTCCGCCGGTATTTGCTCCATTCAAGGAGCACCCGGCGTCAAAGCGGACGGCCAACCGTGTTGATAAAGGCCTTGGCGGGAAAGTGGTCCTGGAGCGACATGAACGGCGTGTTGGCCAAGTGCGACTGAACGGCGAGCCAATCAATCTCACCATCTTCAGTCATGGCCTGCTCGACATAGGACTCGATGAGATAGATCGCGTTGTTCATCGAGCCGATGATGCTGCGGTTGCTTCGTTTGGTGGCAACGACGCTGATATTCGCCCCGTCGAAGTCGCCGTTGACCATCATGTAGGACGCCTCGATGTGCAGGAGGAGGCGCTGAAGGAAGCTTTCGTAGGTGGTGTGAGATTGCAGGTCGATGATGAGCGGCCAGAGCGAGGCATCATGCATGACCAAGGCATGAGTGCCCGCGCGTGGAATACGGAAGAGGTCGGCGCTCCATGAGTCTTCGCGTCCGGTCTGGGCGACATTGCTGTCCTTGAAAGACAGCGTGCACTTGAGCCTTTTGGCCAAGGCTTGCGAAAGATGCAGGATCATTTTGGGGCAATTACTTTGAGAAGTGCGGCCAGGCCGAAACCGCGCGGCATGTTCCGTGCTATCTCCCAGTTTTGCAAAGTGCGCACAGAAACCCCGAGCTTGGCCGCTGCTTCCTCCTGGGTGAAGCGCCGGCGCTCGCGGTAATCCTTGAGAATCTTGGCGAACTTTCTGCGGGTGACTTGTGCCATGAAGCAACTACGCGATAAGCGCAGGCGGTGTGTCAAGGTTGACACCGCATCGTCGGCAAGATGCGCGTTCTCTGTGCCCACACTTCGCTGGCCGACCCGGCGACGCTCAAACCCAACCCGGCGAATCCGAACCGCCACAGCGCCCACCAAATCCAGATCTTGGCGGCCATCATCCAAGAGCAGGGCTGGCGCGCGCCGATCACGGTGAGCAAACGCAGCGGTCTCATTGTCCGCGGTCACGGGCGGCTGGAAGCCGCCTTGCTCATGGGGTGCGACAAGGTGCCGGTCGATGAGCAGGACTACGCCAACGATGCCGAGGAACTGGCCGACCTTCTGGCCGACAACCGGCTCTCCGAGTTGGCTGAATTGGACGAGGCCGACTTGAAGAAAGTGATCGAAAAGCTACGCGAGGCCGATCCGAGCTTTGATGTGGAGCTGACTGGCTTCATGGAAGACGAGATCGCCAAGCTCTTTGCCGAGGAAGACGTGGAAGACGCGCTGGAGACGATTCCCCGCATGGAATGCCAGGCTTTTGAGCATCACGACTACTTGGTCTTCATGTTCCACGACTTGCGCGACTGGATGCTGGCCCTTCAAGGCATGGGCGTAGTCGAGGTGGATTACTCGATCAGCCGCACCAGCAAGCGCATCGGCATCGGCCGAGTTCTCAATGGCAAAAGACTCCTCCAACTCCTCC
>VEQL01000075.1 GCA_018883245.1 Chthoniobacterales bacterium | reverse complement strand
CTTCTCCTTTGAGCAGGCCTCGCAGAGGTTCACCTTCTGCATTTTCCCGTCAACGATCTGGGTCAGAAAGACGGTGGCTTCCTTCGACTGGCAGACATCACATTGCATAGACTTAATAAATCGCCACGCCCGTCGCCGCTGTCAACTCGTGGAAGCGTGCGATGAGGCGTTTTGTCACGTCGCCAGGGAGCCCGTCCCCGATCACCCGGTTGTCCAGACGGACAGCCGGAATCACCTCGGCGGCGGTCCCGGTGAGGAAGCATTCATCGGCAGTGTAGATGTCGTAACGGGTCATTTGGGGCTCCTGGATCGGAATCCCGAACTCGGCCGCCATTTCAAAAACCACGGAGCGCGTCACGCCGGCGAGGGCTCCGGAGGCGATCGGCGGAGTGGAAATGACCCCGTTGCGGACAACAAAGATGTTGTCGCCCGTGCACTCGGCCACGTAGCCCTGCTCGTTCAGCATGAGCCCCTCGCCCGCGCCGGCTTGCTGAGCCTCGATCTTGGCGAGGACGTTGTTGAGGTAGTTCAGGGATTTGACCATCGGGCTCAGCGCCCCGTGCGGGATCCGGCGCGTCGCGCAGGTCACGACGTGGAGCCCGTTCTCATACTTGTCCGGCGGATACAGCGTGATCTTCGAAGCAATAATGAAGACCGTGGCGCGCGGGCAGAGCGCGGGATTCAGCCCGAGATCCCCGCAGCCGCGGGTGACCACCAGGCGCACGTAGCCGTCGCGCAGATCATTTTGTCGGATCGTCTCGAGCAGGGCCTGCGTCACCTCATCCCGGCTGAGACCGATATCGAGGCAGATCGCCCGCGCGCTGTCGAAGAGCCGGACGATGTGCTCCTCAAGCCGGAAAACACGACCGTTGTAAAAGCGGATGCCCTCGAAGACGCCGTCGCCGTAGAGGAGCCCGTGGTCGAAGACTGAAATCTTGGCGTTTTCCTTGTCGTAAAATTTTCCGTCTATGTAGATTTTCATGCTGGAATTGTCCTCCTGGCTGCATTCGCGTTGGGAATCATGCACCATGCCGTGTGCGAGGCGCAATCTCAACTCTCTTTACATTAAAATAGCGCGGGCTCACGGAACCGTTCCGTCCGGAACGGCCGGTGCCAGCACGGGTCTTCGCAGGCGGATGAGGTCCTCGGATTTTTCCGGCCGGGGTGAGAGCCACACGACGGCCGCGTGCCTCGCAAGGATTCAGACAGCTTTTCTTCTCCTCATCCGCATTCAATTCTGCAATTTGTCACTCACGCCATGCCCCACCTCTCTTGGAACGAAGTCCGCGACCGCGCAATCAGGTTTTCCCGCCGGTGGAAGGAAAATGCCGCGTCCGAGCGCTCGGAAAAGCAGACGTTTTGGAACGAGTTTTTCGATGTCTTCGGCATCCGGCGGGCCTCGGTCGCCTCTTTTGAGGAAAACGTCCGCAACCTTCGCGGGAACACGTCGGCGATCGACCTCCTCTGGCGCGGAAAGCTGCTGGTCGAGCACAAAAGCCCGGGCGAGGACCTTTCGATGGCCGCCGCGCAGGCGTTTACCTACATTGAGGACCTGACACGCGAAAACCGCTGGGACGAAATCCCGCGCTTCGTCCTCGTCTCGGACTTCGCGAACTTCGTCCTTTACGACCTGGAACCCGACGAGCAGCGCGACCTCCCGCTCTTTGCCGGACGCAAGATCGAACCGCACCACTTCGCGCTGGCCGACTTCCCTCGCCACCTCCGCGCGTTCGCCTT
Organism: Chthoniobacterales bacterium; assembly: GCA_018883245.1. Classification (NCBI taxonomy): domain Bacteria; kingdom Pseudomonadati; phylum Verrucomicrobiota; class Spartobacteria; order Chthoniobacterales; species Chthoniobacterales bacterium. The sequence continues at coordinate 2,368 of VEQL01000075.1, read as the reverse complement.
CATGCTCGGGCAGACACGCGTGCGGCTCGACCCCGAGGACCCGGCGAACGAAAAAGCCTACACCCGCATGTGCGAGCTTCACGATTCGCTCAAGGCCGGGGGCTTCGCTGGGCACGACCTCGAGCGCCTGCTCTGCCGCGTGCTCTTCTGCCTGTTTGCCGAGGATACCGGGATCTTCGCGCCGGACGCCTTCACGCAGTTCATCCGCAACGAGACCCGGCCGGATGGCTCGGACCTCGGCGCGCGCCTCAACGAGCTTTTCGACTGGCTCAACAACCCGCTGGCGAGCGGCTCGGTCGCCGACACCGACTGGCGATACAGCTTCCGATACGTGAACGGCGGGCTTTTCGCCGAGCGCCTCGGCTTCCCCTCGTTCACGAAGGCGATGCGCGACGCGCTGCTCTTCTGCTGCGATTTCGAATGGTCGCGCATCTCGCCCGCCGTCTTCGGCTCGCTCTTCCAAGGCGTCATCGACGACCGCGCCCGACGCCAGCAGGGTGCGCACTACACCAGCGAACGCGACATCATGAAGGTCGTCCGCTCTCTCTTCCTCGACGACCTCAGCGACGAGCTGAAAACCATCCAGGCCGACCGCTCGACCCGACGCCGCGCGAATATCGACGCCTTCCACGAAAAGCTCTCCGGCCTCCAGTTCCTTGATCCCGCCTGCGGGTGCGGGAACTTCCTCGTCCTCGCTTACCGCGAGCTCCGCGCCCTCGAGTTCGACGTGATCCGCTCACTCCACGGCGACGAGCAGGGCATCCTCGACATGCGCCGGTTTTGCCGCGTGGACGTGGATCAGTTCCACGGCATCGAAATCTCCGAATGGCCGGTCCGCATCGCCGAGGTTGCCATGTGGCTCATGGACCACCAGATGAACAAGGAGGCCTCCGGGCTTTTTGGCCTATCCTACGAACGCCTCCCGCTCACCTCCTCGCCACACATCGTCTGCGGAAATGCACTTCGTATGGATTGGAATGATGTGCTCCCGAAGGAACAATGCTCGTTCGTTCTCGGGAATCCGCCGTTTGTGGGGAAGCATTACCAAAACTCGGAGCAACGCGCAGATATGGTGCGCGTCTTCGGCGATTTTTCAAACACGGGCGATTTGGATTACGTGACGTGCTGGTATGTCAAAGCGGCCGAATATACTGCGGGGACGCGGATCACGTTCGCGTTCGTCTCGACAAACTCGATCACGCAGGGCGAGCAAGTCCCGGTTTTTTGGGGCATTCTTTTCCAACGCTTCCACCTGAAAATCCATTTTGCACATCGAACCTTTAGCTGGCAGAGCGAGTCCAGAGGACGGGCGCATGTGCACGTTGTGATCATCGGGCTTGCTGCTCTCGATCTTCCGGTAAAGAGGCTCACCGATTACGACGCTGACCCAAAGAATCCGACCGTTCTCGAAGTCCCCAATATCTCCCGGGCACCTCTAAAAACTCGATTTCATATTAGGACTGCACACAGATAAGCGCCTGGTTTCAGAGCGCAATTGTGGCGTGATTCCTGCTAGTTCAAACGCATGGGTAAACATATTAAGCTAAGGTTCAGGGAACATTGTTCGACAAGGTGGCAAGACTCGAAGAACTGCACGAGATGGGGGATCCTCTCGCCCGGCTTGACACGGTCGTCGATTGGGCCGTATTCGCGCCAATCCTTTCCCGCTTGCCTAAGGTCGATCCGAAAGGGCCGGGAGGCAGACCCTCCTTCGAACCGGGACTGATGTTCAAGGTGCTGGTGATCCAGAGTCTCTACGGGCTGAGCGACCATCAAGCCGAGTTCCAGATCACCGACCGCATGAGCTTCAAGCGCTTTTTGGGGTTGAGTGACGCCGACAAAGCCCCCGACGAGAAAACGATCTGGGCGTTCCGCGAGGCGCTCAACCGTGCAGGTCTCTTCGAATCCCTCTTCACCGCATTCGGCCGGGCTTTGGAGTCCATGGGCATGATCGCCCGCAAAGGACAGATGATCGACGCGAGTTTCGTAGAGGTGCCCCGACAGCACAACCGCCGTGAGGAAAACGGGCTCATCCAAAGCGGTGGAATCCCCGAAAGCTGGGAGGAAGAGCCCGCGAAAGCCCGTCAGAAGGACATTGACGCACGGTGGACCCGCAAGCACGGGCGCCGCTACTTTGGCTACAAGAACCATGTGAAAGTCGACAGCAAGAGTAAGCTTATTACCTCCTTTGCGGTCACCGACGCCGCAGTCCACGACAGCCAGGTTTTGGAAACTCTTGTCAAGCCGGGCGACCCGACCACTTATGCCGACAGCGCCTACGCCGGGGAACCCAGCCGGGTTATGATGGAGGAGCGAGGAGTCAAATTCAAACCCATCGAGCGGCCATGGCGCAACAGGCCCTTGAACG
>VEQL01000074.1 GCA_018883245.1 Chthoniobacterales bacterium | reverse complement strand
ACCGAAGTGTCGCGCGCGAATGTGGTAGCGCTCGGCCAAGCGCGTGAGTGTTTGCCAGTGAATGCGATCGAGAACCTGCGTGAGAACGTAGCGGCCGGAGTTCATGGCCGACCATGCTGCCAATCGCCGCGTTTGGCCTCAAATCCCTCACACTCATTTTGCCGCGCAACTTCCTCATCTTGAAGAACTCAAACAAAATGATACCTCATTTAACCGGACAGGCGTGATAAATTCCATATAAATGAACCGCAAACGCCCCAAAAGCGTTTCGGAAGTTACGAAACCAGCCCCTCCCCTTCTGCGGAGCTTGCCGTGTTATCACTTCGATTCCGCGGCCGACGGGGAGCAGAAAGGCCCGCAGGTCGCCCGCACCTTCAAGATGAGGGGTCGTGTGCGCAACGTGCTCGCGAAGCTTACGCTACCGCAGGGCGTCCTCGTCGCGGCGGCAGTGGCGGGCGAATCTTCCTTCGATCTCGAAATCGACCGCGAGATCTTCATGTGCCGGTTCAGCATCGACGGACACACGCGCTACGAATCCGAGGGACAGACTCTCTGTGACGAAGCGCACTTGCTCCTTTGTCCCGGCGCGCATGTGCACGCGGCCGTTCAGGATGCCGCCATTCTGCTTGTAGCCATGAAGCAAAGCGCCGTCGCCCGCGCCTTGGGTGCCGACTGCGCGCCACCGGTCGGCGTGAAAGCGCTGGGCAGGAAGCACGGGGCGCATCTGCGCGAACTGGCTTTCGCCGCGGCGCACGAGGCCGAACAAACGGCCGGAGACCTTCGCGCGGTTTTCCTGCGCAATTTCCAGAACATGTTCGCATGCGCGTTGGGTGCGGCGCTCATGGAGTTCGCACCGGGTTTCCGCCGTCCCGATCCGATGATCGGTCGCCGCAAGGTGAGCGAACTTCGCGATTGGGCCACGCTCGATCATCCGGAACCCGTCACCGTGGGCGACCTTGCGGCGCGATGCGGACTCGGACTGCGCGCCTTGCAGAAAAATTTCCTCCTGCACTTCGACACCGCACCGCTCGCTTACCTTCGCGACCTGCGGCTGCAAAAAGCACGGCGTCTGCTGCAGCAAGAGAACACAAGGCACTCCGTGACCAGCGCCGCGCTGGAAGCGGGATTCGCGCACCTCGGACGCTTCGCCGCGGATTACCGCAGGAAATTCGGCGAATCGCCCTGCGAAACCCGGCGCACGTCCGCAGCATTCGGCGAAGAAAAGGGAGAGAGTCCCGGCGACCGCCATGAATAGGACGTATCCAACTGGGCAAAAAACCCCACAGATCCGCACCCGGGGAAAATCATATTCTTTACAACCCGATGACCTCCGCGACCACGAACGAACTGCGCGATTTGCATGCGGCGCGCTTTGCCGAGATGGCGGCGCTTCGCGAAGCGCTGGCCGGCGGCGCCGAGCACAACGAAACCCGCGCCGCCTTGGCCGGACGCATGCGCGAGCACGCGTCGGAGATTTTGCGTCTGCGAATGATGCTGGCCACCTCCCCCGAATGACCACGATGAAGCACACCGGAAATCCGCACCCCTCCGCCTCCGCGCCTCCGGGAGACGCGGCGCGCGAGACGCTGGCCTCCCCCCGCGCCATCCTCGACGCCTTGCTCGATCCGCACCTGCTGCTCGCGCCGGTGCGCGATGCCAAAGGCAAAATCGCCGATTTCAACATCGAGGAAGCCAACGGGGCCGCCGCGAAATATTATCAACTGGAACGCGAGGGCATGATCGGGCGGCGCCTGCTCGAATTGCTGCCCGCCGACAGCGCCGGCGTCCTCATGGCCATGGCGCGCGACGCCTTTGAATCGGACGAGCCGCTCGTGGCCAACAACTTCGCCTTCGCCCTCGAGATCTACGGCAACGAGCGGCGCTTCGACATACGGGCCGTGCGCATCAACGGCGTGCTCGTCTGGACCTGGCGCGATGTCACCGAACGGCATCTCGCCGCGGAGCGGCTCGGCGAATCCGAGCAGCGCTTCCGCCTGCTCGCCGAGAATTCTTCCGATGTCATCGCACGCATCCGCAACGGCGCCATCCTGTGGATTTCCCCATCGGTGAAAACCGCTTTCGGCTGGGAAGTCGATGAGTGCGTCGGCCGCAAGATCTCGGACTTCGTGGAAACGGCGGATCCGGATCAGTTGGCCGCCCATGCCGCGCGGATCGAGTCCGGCCAGCCCGTGCTCGCCCGGCAGATCGTGCGGTGCAAGGACGGATCGATTCACTGGATCGAAACGCATGCCAGCCCGTTCCGCGACGCCAACGGCAAATTCGACGGTTTCGTTGCGACCAGCCGCATCGTCGATGAGCAGGTGCGCGCCGAGCAGCAGCTCGAACACCGCGCGCGCACCGACGGCCTCACGGAGCTTCTGAATCGCAAAGAAGTGCTGAGCCGTATCGAAGCGCTGGGCGACCAAAGCCGCCGCCAAGGCCACGAACTGGGGATCCTTTTCTGCGACCTCGACCGCTTCAAGGCCATCAACGACTCGCACGGCCACGCCGCCGGCGACGAGGTTCTGCGCACCATGGCGGAGCGGTTGCGCGGATCGCTGCGCACGAGCGACGACCTTGCCGCGCGTATCGGCGGCGACGAACTGCTCGTCGTCCTCCACGGGGTGCATGACCTCGAGAACGCGGCAGCCATTGCCGAGAAACTGCGCCGCGCCGCGTCGGAACCGATCGAGACCTGCGCCGGGAAAGTCAGCGCCACGCTCAGTATCGGGGTGACCCTTGCCCACCCCGGCGAAAGCACCGACTCACTCGTCGCGCGCGCCGATGCCGCGATGTATCGCGCCAAGCAAAGCGGACGCAACCAAATCGTGCGCTTCGACGGCCGCGCGGAGGACCAACCGGAAGCCGCCCGTAGCCTGTTGATACAAACCTGATGACCTCTAGCACTATGCTTCCCGATCCTGTGAAAGGCACCAAAGAGAGAATAAGGCTTGCTCGACTTTTGCGATATCAGGATATTATACACGACGCCATAAATAAATGCGCATGTTAAACTTGGCAGAGCCTGTGCAGGACAGCGGCTTTTTTCGTCCACTGGGCAAACAACTCCTCGACCGTATCCATGATGTTGCTCAGTTCCGGGAAGTAGCGGTTATGCAGACGCAGGCGACGAACCAGTTTCCAGACCCTCTCGATGGGGTTGAGTTCCGGGCTGTAGGGCGGCAGGAACAAGAGGCGAAAGCCCGGTTCTCTGGTGCGCCTCCATTCCTTGTGCATGGAGGCATGGTGATACTTGGCGTTGTCGATCATGACCGCCACCGGACGGCCGGACCGGCGGCTGACGGCGTGCAGACGCCGGAGGAAGGCCCAAGTGGTCGCCGCATCAAATTTGCCTTCCTCGCGGGAAAAGCAGAACTTGCCGTCACGCAAGCGAACCGCTCCGAAGTATCCCACGCTTTTGCGGGTGGGATGGTGGAGAACAACCGGATCTTTCATTTCCGGGGGAACCCACATGACGCCGCGGGAGCCTTGCTGCTGGAAATGGACTTCGTCAACGGCCCAGAGGTCATAGCCTGCCCGCCCCAGCCTTCGCAGTTTTTTTATATGCCCTCTGGGCCTCGGGGTCGGCATGGGCCATCAGAGGCCTCGGCTTTCGCCGGCGAAAGCCGAGTTGACGGAAGAGCCGTTGGCATTGCCTCACTTGGAGATCCACGCCAAAGCGTTTCATCACAAAGGTGGAAAGCGTCTTGCCATCCCAGACGCCTTCCTCGCCGACCCCGGCTTGCTTGGGACTCTTGCGCAGGGCCGATCCGATCACGGCCATTTGTTTTTCATCAAGTCGCCTCGGCCTGCCCGGACGATCCCCCTCGGCCAGGCCGGCGAACCCGTCGTCTTCAAAACGCCGGATCCAATTCTCCACGGTTCTCGGGGCATCACCGAGCATGGCTGCCACCCGCGGACAGCTCAGGCCTTGGGCCACAAGTAAAACCCCATGCAGGCGATGGTCGTAGCGACTCTGGTCGCAACGACGGATTTCATCATGGAGAGCGGGGATCATCGATTCTGCGTCGGAGATGCGTAGAGCTTTCATCCCGCCAGCATAACGGCCAGAGCGCAATGCGCAATTACTTATGACGCTGCGTATAGAACATGGAAAAAGTGCCTCACCCAAGCGCAGCTCCTGAAGGGATCGAGCCGGTTCATCGCTCTGCGCTACGAAGAAATCGTGAATGACCCTGACGGAACGCAGCAGCTTATTCAGGCGGCTTTCCCCTGGATCGAGCCGATCGGAAGAATGTCAACGTTTCATGAAAGGGCAAAGCCTTCTCCCGAATCCTTGAACGCTCTGGGTGGAATACGCGCTGTAGCAAAGAATCGTCTGGACTCTTGGCGAACGCATCTTCCGAGAGTTAAGGAAGAATTGCTCAACCACCCAGAAATGTTAGAATTGCTTGTCGAATGCGGATATGAA
>VEQL01000073.1 GCA_018883245.1 Chthoniobacterales bacterium | reverse complement strand
GGGCGATCCCGATTGCGCGGGCATCGCTTACGACATTCTCTCTCCGGACAAGCCGACACCCGCTGCTCGTGACAAACCGCGGTCAACCATGCATTTCGTGGGCTGTGGCCACATGCTTCGCCGAAGCATGGTAGAAAGCGCGGGCTTTTATGCGGAGTTTCCGGGTTGGTATGGCGCGGAGGAAAAAGATCTGTGCATCCGCTTCATGGATCGCGGATGGAACATGAAGTTCCTTCCCGGAGTGCATGTGTGGCACGACAAGACAACCAAGGACCGGAACTGGGGCGATATCCAGCGATCCGGCACTTTGAATGATCTCATCTTCGGGTTCGTGCGCACGCCTTTTCCAGACGTGTTGTATTACTTGCCCGGCAAAGCGATCAACTTGGTCAAGTGGGGTATGAAAGGTCCAAAAGAAGAGCGATGGGCGTCTTTCTTGGGGATCTTTGATTTCATAAAGTGGCTACCCACTTACTGGAGCAAGCGCCAACCGGTTTCGAAAAAAACGTTCCGTGAGTTCTTTCTGCAAGGGCGACGATCATCAGTTAAACCAAGAGACTGGGAAGGCAAGGAACGGAATTGAGGTCCTGCAGTTTAAACAAGTGATCATCAGCGGACATCCGACTGGAAACCCAAACTCGCACCACGCCGCGTTGGCTTGGCATGAGCGCGGGAAGCTTTACAAGTTCTGCACCCCGTGGTTTCCATCGCAGCGGCAACTGTCTTTGCTCGGGCATGTGCCCGGCTTGCGTGACCAAGCGAGACGTCTGGCACGCCGGCACTTTGAACCGCTGGCCGGCGCGGGCATGCGTCAAAGCAGGCTCGCGGAGATTTCGCGGATGGTGCGAGAGCGCCTCGGATGGACGGGCCCGGAGTTCACGCGTTCGGCCAACAACTGGTTGATGACGGTGATGGCGTCGGAGTGCAGGGACCGCCATGTAAGCGCGGTGCATTCTTTCGAGGATTGCTCCCTGCGTCAGTTTCAGGAAGCGAAGCGCCTTGGCAAAGCCTGCATCTACGATATGCCGACATGCCATTGGAAGTTTTGGGAAAGTCAGCACCGGAATTTGTGCAGTCTCTACGCGGATTGGATCCGTCCCCAAGACGCGGTTTTCACACTCAATGCGAGTCCCGAGCAGAAGGACGAGGAGCTGCGCCTGGCTGATGAGGTGTTGGCGCCGAGCACTTTCGTGAAGCGAACACTCGAAGAGGCTGGAGCAAAAGCGGTGAGTGTCTGCCGCTACGGTGTGGATGCGGAGTTTTGGTGCCCCGCTGGAAGCGGAGACCAAGAGACAGCCGAGTCCGCGAGACGGGTTGCCAAGCAACCAACTGATAAAAGACCAAGAGACGAAGAGCAGGAGAGACTAAAAGACGAAAAGACCAAGAGACAGCCGGAGGGCGGAAGTCGGAGTCCGGAGGCTGCTTTGCTCGCTACTAGTGACTCGCTACGCGTTGCTCCCGCTTTGCGGTTTATTTATGAGGGGCAATGTTCTCTGCGAAAGGGTATACCTTTCATTTTGGAGGCGTGGGAGAAGGCGGGACTTCGTAACGCCGAGCTGATGTTGGTCGGGGGCTGGCAGCTGGCGGTCGAAAGGTTGAAGAGTCTTCCTCCCGGCGTGCGTTATATCGGGCCTGTCGGGCCGGAGCGTTTGCGGGAGTTGTATCGGCAGAGCGATGCTTTTGTTTTTCCATCTTTCGGCGACGGCTTCGGTCTTGTGATGCTTGAAGCGTTGGCTTCCGGCTTGCATGTGATGGCCAGTGATCGGAGTGGAGGTCCGGATCTCGCCGCTGAGTCGGGCGTGACGGTGTTGCCGGCAGGGAATGAGGAGGCGTGGATCGCGGCTTTGCGTGAGTTTCGGTCGCGTCGCGAGGGAAAGACTGGTCTAAGCGAGGAATGGAGATGGGAGCGCTACCGGCGCGATGTATTTGAGGCTACAAAGAACCTAATAGGTTAGCCGCGCTTTTCCCGGCCGTCATGCTCGTCGTCCTGACATCACATCCGATACAGTATCAGGCGCCGTTGTGGCGCGCCTTGGCCGACTACAAGACGACGGGACCACAGGACGACGGGCAGGGCGGTGGGGTTCTTTTCGAAGTCTGGTTTCTCACCGACCAAGGGGTGCGGCGGACGGAGGACAAGGATTTCGGGAAGGCGTTTGCGTGGGATGTGGATTTGCTTTCGGGATATCCGCACCGGTTTCTGGAATTGCGAGGACAATGGGACATGCGGAAGTTCAACGGGATCCCGCTTGCCAAGCCGATCGGGGCATCGTTGCGCGAGGCGAACGCGACGGCGTTGTGGGTCGAAGGATGGAGATTCCAAGCGTTCTGGGAGGCAGTGTCGGCGGCGAAGAAAATGGGGATTCCGGTTTTCCTGCGCGGGGAAACAAGCGACAAGATTGCGGAGAGGGGCGGGATTTTCGGGCTCGTGCGGAACTATGCGCTGCACCGGTTGTTCAGGAAGGTGGATTATTTTCTGGCCATCGGCCAAGCAAGCCGGAGGTTCTATTTGCGGCACGGGGTGCCGGCGCGGAAGTTGATTGATGCGCCGTATGGGGTGGATAACAAATTCTTTCGCTCAGAGAGCGGAAGAATTCGTGGACTACGGGACTACGGGACCACGGGACTAAAGGAAGAAGGCGCTAGGCAAGAGGCGCTAGGCGAGGGGGAGGAGAGGGACAGGGAAGAAGACAAGGGGGGCGCGCTGAGCGCGCATTTCGACAGGGAGGGGCGGCCGAGCGCTACAGACCAAGAGACCAAAAGACCAAGAGACGAAAAGGAGAGGAAAGGCGCGGAGCAAAGACAGGGGACAGGGGCTAGGGGACAGGCCCTCCAGCTCGAAGAGCTTACGGGTCGGAGAGAGGCAGACGACGGGGATAGCCGCGAAGAGGCGCAAGAGGACTTAAGCCTTACAAACTTAAAACTTAAAACTTCTGCGGAGATTCGCAGGGAATGGAATATTCCGCTCGAGGCGAAGGTGGTGATGTTCTGCGGAAAGTTTGTGCGCAAGAAGAGGCCCGTGGACGTTGTGCGTGCCGCACAAGTCCACCAGACCACAGGACCACAGGACAACAGGCTTACCCGGAATCCATGGCATTTGCTTTTTGTTGGCAGCGGTGAGTTGGGGGAGAAGCTACGTGCGGCTTGCGACGTGCGGTTTGATGCGGAAAGTTCGCGCTGCGCAGACCACAAGTCCACAGGACCACAGGACTGCGGGACCGAACAGGCGCGGGGCAATAGGCAAGTGGGAGGAACATCCTCGAGCCTCGAGCCTCGAGCCTCGAGCCACGCGCGTTCAGACGCGCGGCCGCCGGCCTCTTTTGCCGGCTTTTTGAATCAATCGGAAATTCCAAAGGCCTATGCGGTGGCGGATGTCCTTGTTTTGCCGAGCGAGGCGTGGGAGACGTGGGGCTTGGTTGTCAATGAGGCAACGGCGGCCGGGGTGCCGACGGTGGTGAGTGACCAGTGCGGGTGTTCCGATGATTTCGCGGCCAAGAATCCCTACACGCGTGTGTTCCCGATGGGCGATATCGCGGCGTTGGCGTCCGCCATCGAAGAGGTGCTGGCGCTGGAAGCGAAGCCGGAGGATGTGAGCAAATTTGCCGAGGCGTTCTCGCCGCGGATCACGGCGGAAGCGGTGGCGGAGCGGTTGGAAGATGCGAGAGGAGAGGGAACGAGAGACGAGGGGAGTGGGAAGGTGGCTGCGCCAAGGTGGACAGGTGGGAAGGCGGGGAGACGAAAGCCGGAGCGGAGCGAAGACAGCGTGAGGCATGCGGCAGGATGCCTCAAACGGGTGAAAACTGGACAAATTCAAGTGCGGGATTAATTTGCATCTTATGAAAATCTCCGGCCTCGACCGCATCACTATTGATCCGGCTGTCATGGGCGGAAAGCCCTGCTTGAGAGGGATGCGAGTGACTGTCGGGCTGATCACCGGTCTGGTCGCATCGGGAGCATCGTTCGAGGAGATCTTGGAGCTCTACCCTTATCTGGAAGAAGCAGATATCAAAGCGGCGCTCACATACGCGGCCTGGCGCGCTGAGGAGCGCGAAGTTGTGTTGCAACCAGCTTGAAGCTCGTCGTGGACATGAACCTCTCCCCGGTGTGGGTGAGGGTTTTCCAAACAGCCGGACACGAAGCAGTTCACTGGAGTTCTGTCGGACCGACGACCGCACCGGATGCGGCGATCATGGAGTGGGCGCGAAAAAGTGGCAGCGTGGTATTCACGCACGATCTTGATTACGGAGCTCTACTTTACGCCACGAAGGCGTCCTCTCCCAGTGTGATTCAATTGCGCTGCGAAGATGTGCGCCCCGCAAGCATGCAGGCGGCGGTCTTGTCTGCATTGGATGCACTTAAAGGCGACTTGGCGAATGGCGCGCTAGTTACCATTGATCCAGGAAAAAGCCGTATCCGAACTCTTCCATTTCGCTCCTGGTAGCATCAGTTGGTGCGCGTGTGCGCGCGGCAACTATATCTTCTTTCATCGGTGGCTAAAAATTATCGGGCGGCTTGCGGCCGGGCATTCGCGGAGTAGTTTGCCCGTGTGAGCGGGCGTTTACTCAGGCCTCCAACTCAATTTTGGTCTTTGCGATGACGCACCTACATTTCATTCCGGTTCAGCCTAGAACCTATCCCAAAACCTGGCGTGGTGGCGTTGCGGATAATTTTCGTTTGTGGCAAGGAGCAAGCGATGTGGCTGTATCCTCTGCGATACAGTCCCGAGCGCCGCGACGCAGCCACGGAAGAAAA
>VEQL01000072.1 GCA_018883245.1 Chthoniobacterales bacterium | reverse complement strand
ACCCGCGCCCGGAAGAGTTCCTCCAGCGGGGCGAGGCTCACGTCGGGCATCACATGGAAAAGCCCGCTGTCGGTGAAGAGCCCGTCGGCGACCAAGGCGTGGAGGTGGGGGTGGAAGTCGAGGTATTTTGTTGGATTGGCTCTATCCGGTCGTCTTCGAGGCCGGCCGCAGGGGATGCCATGCCCGGCAATCGCCTGATGGGACTGCGCGAAAAACGCAATTTAGCGCGGATCATCATGGAACAAATGGAGGATGGACTTCCAGCCTGGATGCCTGCGTTCCGTCAAGAGTGTCTCCTTGGCTTGTGGGCTCAGACCCATGTGAAGCACCCCATCCTCGCATGGTTGACAAGCGAAATCATCAAGATAACCCATGGCCTTGTTTGCGGGATGGCCGCAAACGGAAAACCCTTCCCTGACCGCATGCCAGAAATACCCATCACGCAGCGTGACATCGCGAAGGCGTTGGGCCTTTCGCAGGCGACCATCTCGCTCGCGCTGTCCGGGCGTGGAAAAATTTCCGATGATCTGAGGAAGCGCATCCGCGGGTATGCGGAATCGCATGGATACCGAATGGACCCCGCGCTCTCTGCACTCGCGGCGTATCGTAGGGGCAAGCGCCGGCCGGGGTTCCAAGGCACGGTGGCCTGGGTGACGAATTTCGACACGCGTGATGGATGGAAAATCGACGCCTTCGTCGATTATCACGCCGGAGCGGAATCCTTCCTCGCCGCCCATGGCTACGGCTTGGAAACCCACTGGCTTGGAGAACCGGGCATGACGGTTGCGCGTTTGTCAGGGATTTTGCGGGCGCGCGGCATCGAGTGTGTTTTACTGTGTCCGCAGCAACACCCCGGCATGGTGGCGGATTGGGATTTCTCGGATTTTTCGGTCGTGACATTCGGTTTCACACTGGCAAAACCCCGCTTCCACATGGTCACCGCACAGGGCTTCACCTCGATGCGCATCCTCTGCGACTCGCTGCGCGAGCTCGGCCACCGCGACATCGGCTTTGTTTACGGGCAGGAAATCGAACAGCGCTCGCAGGGCTCATGGCTCGGCGGCTATCTCGTCTCGCAATCGCTCGACCGCTCGGCACGGAGCATTCCGCCGCTGCGCATCGCCAGTGGAGACGATGCCAAAATCCTGCGCTGGCTGGACCGTCACAAGCCGGATGCCGTGATCTGCACCGAATCGACTGGCTTCGATAGCCTGCAGAAATCCGGCTGCCGGATCCCGAACGATTTCAGCTTTTGTCTGACCGTCGCCGATCCCGTGCGGGGCATCGGCGGCATGCCCTTCGACAACCGCCGCATCGGCGGAATCGCCGCCCGCAAAATCATCGGTCTTCATCACGCCCGCGAGCGGGGAACCCCGCCGGTTCACGAATTCACCGCCATCGAGGGAGTGTTCGAACCGGGAAGCAGCGTGACCCGCCGCAAATGAACCTTCCTATACCTCATCCTGGCCGCCTCAGTCCTACTGCCGCCAGCATCCCGGTTCCCGCCTTGTGATCGACGTTGCTCTCATAACATTCCCATTTGTGTGAATCCTCTCCATACCCAGTTGTCTCATCATGAATGATTCCCACTCCGTCTCCCCGCTGGCCCTCGACATGGGCGGCACGTGGATCAAGTTCGCTCGATTGGGCGCAGACGGAGCTTTTGAAGAACTCGAGCGCATGGCGAATCCCTGTGACGAGCCCGGACTTGGTGGTGTGGCATTTGCCAACCGCATGGCGGACGAAATTCTGCGCCGCACCCGGGGAATTTTTCCGGGCGCAGTGGTTATTTCCACGGCGGGAGAGATTGATGCCGCCGGGCACGCCTATCGCTATTTGGCTGCCCATCTCGGCGCAATGGGGGATCCGGCATGGATTGTGCGCCTTGAGGAGCGCCTCAAATGTCCGGTATGCCTGATCAATGACACCGAGGCTCTTGCCATCGGTGCTGCGGAGTCAGGGCGAATTCCGCAGGAGGGCAATCTCGGGATTCTCGCAGTCGGCACCGGACTTGGGTTTGTGACTATCCGCGATGGCCGTTGGTGGAAGCCCTCCCGGTCGCTCAATCTACTGGGTGCCACTGCCATCCCCGACGGCACCTATGATTTCTGGGCCAGTGCCTCCCGGCGAGCGAAGGAAGCCGCCAATGGCGACCTTGCAGCCTGGCTGCGAGACCCGTCGAATCGACAGGAAAAAACCCGCTATTTCGATGCCCTGGCCGCCATCGTTGCCACGGCCACCATCCTTTATCATCTGGACTTCGTCTTCGTTGGCGGCGGTCTGGCCGATGCCTGCGCTGCGGCGGGAGTGGATCTTGTCGGCGAGCTTTCCCAAGGACTTCCAACGCATTTCCCCGTGGGGTTCCCAGCACCCGCGCTGTTGTTGATACCCGCAGCCAATGTGCACGTCCTGCGCGGTGCGCTGGCGGTTGCGGCGGGCAACCATATCGCGGAATCCTCGCGCTTCCGCGCCTCGTTCGACGCGCTGAAAACCGAAGAGCCCTCGCGAGTGGAACCAATCGAGGAGTGGGGGGCGGAGCAGATTCTTGACCGACTCTGGTGTGAGGAACAGGTGGCGGGCGAGCGCATGTCGGAGAGCCTTCCGCTGCTCGCCAAGGCCGCCCGCGAACTGGTCGCCCGGCGCAGCCGCGGCGGACGCCTCATCACGGTCGGCGCCGGCACCAGCGGACGAATCGCCGCCCTCGATGCAGTCGAAATGCCCGCCACGTTCCGTTGCCGCCGGAGCGACTTTGTGGCTCTCATCGCCGGCGGCACCGCCGATTCCTCTCTCAGCATCGAAGACGGCGGCGAGGAAGATATTTCCGCCGTGCCGGACATGCTCCTGCTGCAGCCAGGCCCGCAGGATTTTGTTCTTGGGATTTCGGCCAGCGGAACAAGCTATTTTGTCCGCTCCGCCCTTGCTTTCGCTCGATCGCGCGGTGCCTTCACGGCCATGCTCCACGAAAGCGATCTGGCGGGCGAATTGTTCTTTGACCTTTCCATCCCTCTCCGCTCCGGACCGGAAGTTGTCAGCGGGTCGACCCGCATGAAGGCAGGCACAGCCACCAAAAAAGCCCTCAACTTCCTCGGTAGCACCGCCATGATTCTGGAGGGAAAAGTGCGCGGCGGCTTCATGATCGATTTTGATCCCAACAATGCCAAGCTGCGACGCCGTGCCCTGCGCATCCTCGAAACCCTCACCGGACATCCCGAGGACGTCTGCGCCAAGGCCCTCGCCGCCCACCACAATCATGTGCAATCCGCTCTCAACTCGCTCATCCAGTATCCAGCATCATTCCCCGGCGGCTTGTCCGCACGTTTACTCCACATGGCCGGTTCCGGGCACGAGGGACCATTGACCAACATACGCCTGCCGGAACCGCGCCGCAGGCATCACGCGCAGCCGTTGTTGCCTTGATGCTTTCCGCCGGGGCGGTGTTTGCGGGCGAAGGGAAACATTTCATCTCCTTGTCCCCTAAAGGCATTGGGATTAGACCGACCACAAAGACGAACGGATCTCTCCTGCAAACGGTTATCGTTATCAATATAAACCGCAGGACAGTTGCGGGTTGATGCTGCGACAAATCATTATCAATGCGTTCTGGATCCGTGCTCCCAACCATGTTTATGAAGCGCATTGGCAAAAACGCACTCGCCGCCGCTGCCATCGCCTCAGCGCTTGTTGCCACAGGGCAGGCGGCCATCACTGTCAAGGTCACCGATGATGCGGCGATCCAGTCAAATACCGCGGATACAAATTATGGGAATGCCGCCGCTATTTATAGTTATTACAGAAACGTCACGGGACAGCCGCATTACAAAACCTGGATGAAGCTGGACGCTTCGTCACTAACCACCCTCACCTCGGGAGGAACGACGCTCAATCTGACAGCGTCAAACGCCGCCGCAGGAAATGAATGACCGCAGCGCCATGGCAGGTTGCCGCGCCTTCACGCTGGTCGAGTTGCTGGTGGCGATTGTCAGTGTGATCGGGACATTCTGGCCGTTGCCGAGAATGCTACCAAGCAGAGTGATCGATTGTCCCTCAGATGCGGCGAAACCCACATCGGAGAAGTTGTTGAGCGGTGCGTTATCTGATAGGAAATCGCTTTCCGGCCATCCGGGGCGTTGGCCCGGAGTTTGAAGCGGGAAGCGGTGATTTCCATGCTCGGAGCATGCCAGATTGGGCAATGGGAGTCAATCGTCCGGGGTGCGGGGCGTTCCGGGGTGCGGGGCGCGCCCCGCACCCCGGAAAACCGGACGTCGCCAGCCGGAGGGGGTGGAAATGCGAGAGAAGCCGGGCCACCGGGGCGCACCTCGGCGCTGCCGGGGTTCTCAGTTTTCCGCGAACACCGGTTCGTGGTCGTAGTCGGGGAATGGATCGTCGAGCCAGGGCTCGATGACCGGCTCGGCGGGCTCTGGCGGGTCGCGGGCGGCATCGACTCGCACGCCGACTTCCCATAATCCGAGATGGCGCAGGATGCGTTCGATGACGTCGGCCTCATCGATGAGGGCGACGATCCTCATCTCGTGCTGGCAGTGCGGGCAGAGCAACGGGTCGGCTTCCCAGACTTTTTTGATGAGTTCGCGCCACTTCTTGGACGGAATGCGGCGGGGTTTGAAGTCGGAGACGTCGATGACCTCGCCCTCGGGCGCATCCACGACTTCGGCATCCGCCCGCTTGAGCCGCTGTCCGCGCATCTTGTTGGAATACCATCCGTAGTAGCGCACGAGTTGGAAACTCTTGTCCGGGATGTGCTGGGTGATGCGCGCGATGAAGTCGCACGGGCTGAACACTT
>VEQL01000071.1 GCA_018883245.1 Chthoniobacterales bacterium | reverse complement strand
AGGATCTGGCGACGGGATTGATCAAACGTGCGCGGCGACTTTATGCCGGCGAGGATCTCGGGTTGGAGTTGGACGAGACGATCTACGCGCTGGACTCGACGACCATCGACTTGTCCTTGCAGCTTTTTCCGTGGGCCGAGTTCCGCTCGACCAAAGCGGGCGTCAAGTTGCACACGCAGCTCGACCTGCGAGGTCCGATTCCCGTGCAGATCGAAGTGCGTGCGGCGCGTTCCCACGACGTGTTGTGGCTGGATACGCTCATTTTCGAACCCGGGGCGTTTTACCTGCTCGATCGCGCTTACATGGACTTCACGCGATTGGCCAAGATCGCCCGTGCGGGCGCGTTCTTCGTCACGCGGGCCAAAGACAACCTGCGTTTCTCGCGCATTGGTTCCAACCCGAAGATCTTCGGCAGCGGCGTGTGCAGCGATCAAGTCGGACAACCAACGTTGCCCAAAGCACGCGAGGCTTTCCCCTGGCCGCTGCGACGCATCCGCTTTGTCGATCCCGACACGGGCAAGAAGTTGGTCTTTCTCACCAACCATCTCGAGGTGCCGGCCGAAACAGTGGCCGCGCTTTACAAGAACCGCTGGCACATCGAACTCTTCTTCCGCTGGATCAAACAGCACCTGCGCATCAAACACTTCTTCGGCACTTCGCCCAACGCGGTGAAGACCCAGGTGTGGATGGCTGTCAGCATTTACGTGCTCATTGCCATCCTGCACAAGGAACTCAAATTGCCCGGCTCCTTGCACAGAACTCTGCAGATTTTGAGCGTGCACCCTTTTGAAAAGATCCCTCTGCATCAGCTACTTACAGAAACACCCGACAACTTTATGGATACGCATGACCATAACCAACTGTGGCTGTGGTAGTTAAAACCGGACAGGCGTGGTGTTACCTATGTTCTGAACCCAAAGTGTTACCCATGTTCTGACTGGGCCGAAAACTGGACACCGAACCACTGAACACCTCTTTCCCCTTCATCTCCATTCGTGCTTCGGATACCGCCGCGCGTATTCGGGACGGATCTGCGGATAGGTGTTCTGCCAAAAGCTGCCCATATCATCGGTGACCTGGATTGGCCTTTGATTCGGTGCAAGGACTTCCACACGCACGCGCACCGCGCCATCGGCAACGGTGAGCGGTTTATCGACGCCATAAAGATCCTGCACACGCGCGGCCATCACCGGCACCTGACCCTCCGAATAAACCACACGCGCACTCCGTCCGCCTGGGAGCTTGATCCGCTCGGGCGCGTAGGCATCAAGCGCGGCAAGCTGGGCCGCCGACAACCAACCGCGCAGCACCGGCCACGGGTCTTTGTCCTTCAACGCACGGTAACTCGTCACGCCCTGCGCAAGCTGCTCGAACAAAAACCGCCTCTCCGCATCGCCGATGCGCGGCAACTCGAACGACGGCATCCATTCGGCAAGGCAATTCAGACGCGCAATCCATTGTTCGACGGATTCATTCCACAGCGGCAGCGACAAATCACCGGAAGCAACTTTCTCCGCAAAAATCCGCGCGGCAGCGGCCGAATCAGGTTCGCCTCCCGCACCCGAGCGCAGCACGAGATCGCGGAATTTCGTCACGCGTCGCGCCACGACACCGCGCGTGGACGGATCGAACAATGTCACGATTTCATCCGTGAACTCGGCCCCGAACATTTCCTGCAACCATTCCTCATGCACCGGCGATGCCAGCGTGAGGAGGGTTTGCACGTCGCCCTCGCGTCCGCCGATTTCCGTGATTTCCCCGGCCACGAGCAACTCACCGGCCACCACACTGTCGCGCGCCAAGGTGGCGCGCCGACCGTGCACCAAGTCACAGCGCAGGGTTCCGCGATCAAGGCGCTTTGCCAGATGATCGGGAAAAGCGGCCAGCATGCACTTTTCCATGGCGTGTTCCGGCGGCGGTTCGTCGGTGAGGTTGAGTCCTTCGGCATGAGCGATGTCGGAAAATTTATCCGCCAACTGCGCCGCTTGCCGTGCCGACTGCATGTGGATACCCAATGCGCGGCCCCGCGCCGGATCAAAATTGGATTTGCGCGCCACGGAAAAAGCGCGCAGTTGCACGAGCACATCCGACTCCGCCCCGTCGCGGAACATTTCATCGCGACGTTTGTCCATGTCGCGCGAGGTGCTCTTGACCAGCAGCCCGCGTCCTTGGGTCAGCGCCGCCAGCAAACATGCCGCCTTCACGCAGCCGAGTTTTTCCGCCTCGAGCAGCAAACGCGCATAGCGCGGGTGCACCGGGAACGCGAGCATGCGGCGCCCGAGTTCGGTGATACGTCCGCCCGGATCGAGCGCTCCGAGATCGCGCAGCAACTCCTCCGCACGCATCAAGGCGCGCGGTTCAGGCGATTCGAGCCAGCGATATTTTTCAAGGTCGGCCACGCCCGCGGCTTTGAGCGATAGCACCACCTCCGCCAAATCGAGGCGTTTTATTTCCGGCAACTCGACCGCAGGGCGCTGTTCATGGTCCTTCGCCATCCACAGACGCACGCAGCGGCCGGGGGCGGTGCGACCAGCGCGGCCGGCACGTTGGTCCGCCGAAGCCCAGCTGATTTTTTCGATGAGCAATGTGTTGATGCCGCGCCGTGCATCATAGCGCGCGATGCGGGCGAGCCCGCTGTCGATAACGAGCGTCACGCCCTCGATGGTCAGCGAAGTCTCCGCCACATTGGTTGAGACGATGATTTTGCGTCCGCCGCCGGACGAGACGGCTTCATCCTGCTCCTTGGCCGGCATTTCGCCGTGCAGCGCAAAAACGCCGAAGTCACGCAGCGCTGACGTCGCGCGAATTTCCGAGATGGTCCGTTGGATTTCGTAAGCGCCGGGCATGAAGACCAACGCATGACCGGACGTCGGTGCATGCTCGGTGAGCGCTTCGGCCGCCAACTCCCATGGCGGACGTTCCCCGGGCGACCGTTCAATGTGACGGATGTCCACTGGAAACGTCCGCCCGGCCGATTCTAGCACCTGGCAAGGCGCAAGATATTTCTCCAGCTCGCCGACCTCCAGCGTGGCCGACATGACGACGATTTTGAGATCGGGGCGCGATGATTCCTGCAGGTCCAAAGCGCGCGCCAGCGTGATGTCGCCGTAAAGATGACGTTCGTGAAATTCGTCGAAGACAACGGCGGACACACCGTGCAATTCCGGATCGCCGATCATGCGCCGCAGGAGGATTCCTTCGGTCACGTAAAGGATGCGCGTTCGGGCCGAACTTTTTCCCTCCATGCGCACTTGGTAACCGACGGTCTCTCCGAGCGGTTCCCCGCGCTCCTGCGCCACGCGTGAAGCGAGCATGCGCGCCGCCATGCGGCGGGGTTGAAGAACGACAATCTGCCCGACCTCGGGCAGGACGCGATCGAGCAGCATCTGCGGGACTTGGGTCGATTTACCCGATCCGGTCGGGGCGCGCAGGATCAGGCGCGATTGCGCCTTCGCCGCCTCGACGATGCGGTCCTCAATCTCGTAAATGGGCAGTTGCCGCGGATCCACCGCGACACTCTGCCTGTGCGGTGGAGGCGGAGCAATGCAGACAGCATTGACAGACTTGGTCATGATGACTAACTTGAGGCAATGCAGGTGACCGTCCACGAAGCCAAAGCCAAACTCTCCGCTTTCCTCGACAAGGTCGAGCGGGGTGCCGAAGTCGTCATCGCTCGGCGCGATCAACCAGTGGCCAAGCTGGTTCCACTGGCCAAGAAACGTCCATGCACCCGCATCGGCGGATTGGCCGGTCGCCCCTACCGGATGGGCAAGGGCTTCGATAGTCCGGCGGCTTCGCAGCAAGTGGCCGATGACTTCGGCGTGCCGCGAAAGTGAAGTCCGTCGCGGTCCGGGCGTGGCTTTTGGACACACACGCACTGCTCTGGGCGCTTTATGCCGACCGGCGCCTCAGCCCCGCCGCCAAACGCCACATCGACGGTGAACTGCCGGTTTACTATGCGACGGTCTCGTTTTGGGAGATTGCCCTCAAACGCGGTGGCAAAGGTTTCGATTTCGAGATCGAAGACGATTGGGACATTGTGATTCCGCGGGCTCTCGAAGAAGCCGGTATCATTCGCCTCGACCTCGAGGCTCGGGACTGCCGGCGCATGGAAGACCTTCCCCTTCACCATCGCGATCCCTTCGACCGCATGCTTGCCGCCCAGGCACTGCGACGGCGCTTCGGAATCGTTTCTCGGGACACTTGCTTCGACGGCTATGGCGTAGTGCGCGGCTGGTAGTTGGCGATGTCCACCGTCCGCCAAGCCCTGCAATCCGCTCTCGACGAAAATGGAGGGGCAATTCGGTTCGACACTTTCATGGGCATCGCCCTGCATCATCCGCAGGACGGGTATTACGCGCGCAACATCCGCGGGATCGGACCGCATGGGGATTTCACTACCGTGCCGCAGCGCTCGCCGTTGCTTGGCAAAGCTGTGGCGCAATGGTTGCAGAAGGAGGCGGCGTCTCGCGGATGGAAACACTACGCGGTCATCGAGTGCGGCCCTGGGGAAGGATCACTCGCCCGCGAGACGATGAAAAACTTGGGTTTTTGGAAACGGCAGCGCATCGCCCTGCATTTGGTCGAGACGTCGCACTCCCTGCGCGAGTTGCAGCAACGAACAGTGAAGCGCGCAACCTGGCACAACACGATCAGCGAAGCGTTGGGCACCTGCGACGGAAAGGCTCTAATCTACCACAATGAGTTTTTTGATGCGTTTCCGTGCCGTGTATTCCGCAAAGAGAGTAATGGCTGGACCGAGCTGCATCTGCGCGTGGTTGATGGCAAATTGACGGAAACCTTTGTCCCTCCGCAGCGTCCGCTGCCAGACTCACAGACTTTTGAACGCGCATGGCCGGAGGGTCAGCGCATCGAGGTATTCGAGTCGGTGCATAAATGGACGAAGGACCTCGCCGCTGTGTGGCGCGAGGGCGCGATGCTCTCCATCGACTACGGCGGAACGACCGACGAGATTTATCAGCGCCGTCCGCACGGAACTTTGCGCGCCTACCGCGGACAACAGCGCTTAAGCGGCACGGAAATCCTCGACCTGCCCGGACGTCAGGACATCACTGCCGACGTGAATTTTGACGATCTGCGGCAATGGG
>VEQL01000070.1 GCA_018883245.1 Chthoniobacterales bacterium | reverse complement strand
GTCATGATGCTGGCGCGCGTCGGCGAGCAGAGCGGACTGGCAGCGTAGGCGCGGGTGAAGGTCATACCGCGCTTGGCCAGACGGTCGATGTTCGGGGTCTGATAAAGCTTCGTTTTTCCGAAAAGCGTCGTGTCGCTCCAACCCAGATCGTCGGCCAGGATCAAAACGACATTCGGCTTGTCGCCTGCCGCAAATGCTGCCGTTCCCGCGGTGGTGACCATCATCGCGATGGCAAAAGATCGACTGAGGAGGAGTTTCATGATGTAGAGAGTTTGAATTGCTTGCGTGTGAAGCGAAGGGAACGTTTTACTGCAACTGTTCTCGGCAGGTCAATCATCGCCCATGACCGTCCTTGATTCATGACGGGTTCAAAAACTATCCCGAAACCTGGCGCGAAGGCGTTGCATTGCTTGCCGCATAAATCTGTGTATTTCCCGCGGCGCGGCAATCGCGTAGGATGCCCGCCTCCCGAGCAAAACTCGCCCAAACACCAGCAAAAATGAAAACCACGACACCTCCACTCCGCATCGGACTTCTCGGCATCGGCCTGGATGCCTACTGGCCCCAGTTCGAGGGCCTCAAAGAGCGTCTCGAGGGCTACGTCGCGCAGGCGGCGAAAAGATTCGCTCGGCCGGGCGTCGAAATATGCAACGCCGGGCTCGTCGATTCCCCCGAACGCGCGGTCGAGGCCGGAAGCTTTTTCCGCCGCTCCGAGGTGGACATTATTTTTCTTCACGTCACCACCTACGCGCTTTCGTCCACCGTCTTGCCGGTCGCGCAACGGGCCAAAGTTCCGGTGGTGATCATGAACCTGCAACCGGGTGAGGCGATCGACTACGGGACATTCAACAAGCTCGGGGACCGCACGAAGATGACCGGCGAATGGCTCGCCTGGTGCTCGGCTTGCCCCGTGCCGGAAATCGCCAACGCTTTCAAACGCGCCCGCATCGATTTCCACCAGGTGACAGGGACCCTGCTCGAAAACGACCCGGTCTGGCGCGAAATCGACGATTGGATCGAAGCCGCGCGCGTCGCGCATGCCATGGCCAACAACCGCCTCGGCCTTCTCGGGCACTACTACAACGGCATGCTCGACATCTACACCGACCTCACGGCGCAACTCGCCTGCTTCGGCGGCCACATGGAAATCCTCGAGGTCGAGGAACTCGCTTCCCTGCGGCGCGGCGTCACCAAGTCTTCCGTCGATGCGAAACTCGCCGAGTTCCGCGGGGTCTTCGACATCCAGCCGGACGTTCCCGAGGCGGAACTCGTCCGCGCCGCGAACACGGCCGTCGCGCTCGATCATCTTGTCGAGAAACACCGGCTCGGTTCCATGGCCTATTACTACATGGGCACCGGATCGGAGGAGAACGAGGACGTGATGACCTCGGTGATTCTCGGCAACTCGCTGCTCACCGGACGCGGCATACCCGTGGCGGGCGAATACGAGGTCAAAAACGCGCAGGCCATGAAAATCATGGACACTTTCGGCGTCGGCGGATCGTTCACCGAATACTATGCCGCGGATTTCCGCGAGGACGTCATTCTCCTCGGACACGACGGCCCCGGTCATATCAAAATCGCCTCCGGAAAGACCAAAGTCCGCCCGCTCGATGTCTATCACGGCAAGGTGGGACGCGGGCTTTCCGTGGAGATGAGCGTCCGCCACGGCCCCGTGACGCTGCTTTCGGTGGTGGACGGCGAAAACGGCCGTCCGAAATTTCTCGTCGCCGAGGGAGAGTCGGTGCCGGGCCCGATCCTTGAGATCGGAAACACCAACAGCCGTTACAAATTCCCCGTCGGTGCCCGCGGGTTCATGGAAAAATGGAACGTTCATGGTCCGGCCCACCATTGCGCCATCGGCGTCGGCCACATTTCGGACAAGCTCGGCAAGCTCGCCGCTCTCCTTGGCATCTCCATGGAGAAAGTTTGCTGAGCCCGGAGCCACAGGGTGTTGCTGGCCCGGGTTTCCCGACTGGCGACCACGGCCGTGCGGCGGGGCTCGCGGCCCCGACCGTGTCCGCACGGCCTCTTTGCACGTTTGCGCTTCGCACCTAGAATAAAGCAATATACTCAATAGCGGCCGCCGGTGCGGGCGCTTCCAACTCCCCGACGTTCCTTGTCTTCTTTCCACGACGACCAGCAAAGAATCCGCCGCCTCCGCCGTCAGCGGAAATGGCGCGCGGTGTTGCGGCGTTGGTGGGTCGTGCTTCTCGGGGGAATCATCGGCGGTGCCTTGGCGCTCTATCCCGATGCCCGTCCAAAGGCTCTTTTCACGGCAACGGCCACGGTCGGCGCGGGTGCCGCGGGTGCGGGCGGCTCGCCCGAGGCGGAGGCAAAACTCGCCGACTCGGCTCGCGAGGGCGCAAAGTTGCTCAATAGCAATGCCGCCGCGGTCCGCGTGTTGCAGGAAACCGCCCTTTTGCAGGATCCTGATTTTCTCGCCGGACTCTCCGGCCAAAATGCGGAGACGGGTGAAGTCGACAAGACGGCGGCATCCAGGCGCCTGCAGGGGGCGGTTTTCGCCTCGGCGCGCGGTGCGGACGGTTTGATCGACATCGAGGCGCAGACGGAGTCGCCTGATCTTTGCGTGAAAATTGCCAATGCTTACGCGGAGCAATTTCCTCGCATCATGGAAGACAAAGCGGGGCAATCCGCATCGACTGCCACCGAGATTCTCGCTCTGGAAAAATCGCGTCTGGAGACAAAGTTGCAGATGGCCGGGAAAGCCCTGCAGAGTTTCATCAACCGCCAAGGCGGCAAAGTGGACGATGCCATGCTGGCGGAAGCGCAGTCGAAGATCGACGGGGCGAAGCTGGCGGTTTCCGACGCCGAGGGGGATTTGCTCCGGTTGGATGCCGATCTTGCCAAAGTGCCTGCGTGCAATGGCGACGTTGCGAAATTACTGCAACTGTCGTCGGTCAGAGCCGACCCGCAGGTCGCGGCGCTCGTGGAGGAAACGGGACAGCAGGCAGATGCAGCGGCGGAGCAGCAAGACCGGCTTTCGGCTCCGGTTCTGGAGGCCGTCGCGAGGTTGGAGGTCCGGCGGGCCGAGGCGGAGCAGCGGCTTGAAAAGGCCAAGGCCGCGATGGCGGCCGCCGTGGATCGACATCTCGATTTGTCCGCTTCCTCGGTGGAATACACAACGCTCGAGGCGAACGCCAAGGCGGCCAAAACCCGGTATGACGCGTTCCTGGACAAGGTGACGGCTTCGCCCGGAAAGAAAGGTGGCCCCGAATCCGCGCGCATCGTGGAGCGTGCGCGGGAAGCGACGCGCATGCACAGCTCGAGATCTTGGCGCGCGGTCTGGGGCGTTGTCGCCGGGATGTCCGTTGGCCTCGCGCTGGTTCTGGGGCTGGTGTTCTCGAGGCGCGGGCCTCAGGATTACGACTATGATCTTGGGAACGCATGACGACCTGAAGCGCCACGGCGAACTTTTTCGCGGTGCCGACAGCACACCCTTGTTCGACTGGCTCGCAACCTGCCGCGACGCCGCGCCCGATACGAAAGTCGAATTCCTCGGCGACAAAATGTTCGCCCGCGTGCTTCGCGAGGATACCGCCCCGCGCGACGCGTGCCGCTGGGAAACTCATCGCGAATATGTTGACCTCCAATACGGCCTCGGTGGAGGGGAGATCATCGATTGGGCGCCCGCCGCAAAACTGAACCCCGCGGGGCCGCACGACGAGACGAAGGATGTGCAGTTTTACGGGTCTTCCACGCAGGATTTGGCGGTGCCGATGGGCGACGGACTTTTCGTTTTTCTCTTCCCGACGGACGCCCACCGCCCGCTGGTGTCCGATGGTCGGAACCGCCAGATCCACAAAGTTGTGGTCAAAATCCACAGGTCGCTCCTGGTGATCTGACGCTGCAGGGTCCGAGGGTCATGGACGTCAAACAACTGCTCGCCTCGCCTTCGCCCGGCGCCTACAACCCCCGCTGGGCATGCTGATCAAAGTCTATTCCGCGGCATTGCACGGTGCCGATGCGCTCGAGGTGGAGATCGAGGTCAACGAGGGCAGCGGAGACCCCAAGGTGGTGCTGGTCGGTTTGCCCGACGCGGCCGTCAAAGAAAGCAAAGATCGCGTGACCACGGCCATTGCCAACAGCGGCTACCGCTGGCCGCGCGGTCGCACGACGATCAATCTCGCCCCGGCCGACATCAAAAAGGAAGGGCCCAGTTTCGATCTGCCCATCGCATTGGGTATGTTGGCCGTCGCGCACGGACGCGATCTGCCGCGCCTGGCCGATTGCTGCATCGCCGGCGAATTGGCGCTCACCGGGGCGGTGCGGCCGGTCAAAGGCGTGCTACCCATCGCCCTCGAGGCGCGACGGCGCGGCAAGCCGGTGCTGATCGTGCCGGCGGAAAACGCCGAGGAAGCATCGGTCGTGCAGGGACTCTCCGTCCACGGGGTGCGCAACCTTCGCGAGTGCTTCGAATTTCTCGACGGAAAGGCGGAAATCCCGGCGACCATCTCGGACTTGGATGCGGTCTTCCACCGCAACCAGCACTCGGAATTGGACTTCGCCGACGTCAAAGGGCAGGCGGGCGTGAAGCGGGCTTTCGAGGTGGCTGTCGCCGGCGGACACAACCTGCTCGTGCTCGGTGCGCCCGGCGCCGGCAAGAGCATGCTCGCCAAGCGCATCCCCACGATCATGCCTCCCATGACCCTCGAGGAGGCCATCGAGACCACGAAGATCCACAGCGTGTGCGGTCTTCTGGACGGGAAGCGCAATTTCGTGGCCGTGCGGCCCTTTCGCGCTCCGCATCACACGATCTCGGACGTCGGGCTGCTCGGCGGTTCGACAAACCCCACGCCCGGCGAGGTGAGCCTGGCCCATCACGGTGTGCTCTTTCTCGACGAGTTGCCCGAGTTCAAACGCGGCACGCTGGAAGTTCTGCGCCAGCCGCTGGAGGACGGAAGGGCCGTCATTTCCCGCGCGGCGGGCACGATGACTTTTCCGGCCGACATCATGCTCGTGGCCGCGATGAATCCGTGTCCCTGCGGATACTACGGACACCCCAAGCGGGAGTGCCGCTGTTCGCCGGGGCAGGTGGACCGCTACCGCCAGCGCGTTTCGGGTCCGTTGCTCGATCGCATCGACATCCACGTCGAAGCGCCTCCG
>VEQL01000069.1 GCA_018883245.1 Chthoniobacterales bacterium | reverse complement strand
GGTCTCATGAATGCGGGCGAATACAGCGTCATCCAGAGCCTGAATCAGGTGCATTCCATCTGGGCCGGGGCGGGCAGCCTCTCCGCGCAGAGCGGAACCAACTACTTCGTGGCCAACGGTGCCACAGACACCACGGAAGCGCCTTGGATTCAGACCATCACGGTCAATCCGGGCGACATCATCGTCAGCACGACCAACGCGCCGGTCTATTACCGCTTCCAAGCCTACATCGCCAGCGTGTATCCCGCAGAACCGCCGCAACTGGCTTTCGAGATGAGCCTGAACAATTCGGGTGCCTGGCAGGAACTTACCACTTCCACGGCGCCGGAAAATTTCGACGTGTGGTATCTGACCTACCGAGACGGCTATTTCCTCTCTGCTCCCACGACGATTTCCTTCCGGTTGCGCAACACCATCGCGGCCGAGGGCGGCAACGATTTGGCCATCGATAGCATCTACTTCGGTCTTTCCACCCAAGCGCCCGATTACCTTGATAATCCCATCAACAGCATCGGCCCGATCACCGGCGGCGTCGTTCCCGAACCCGGCACTTGGGCCGCGGCGGCTTTGCTCGTTGGGACCGCGGGATTCGTCCGCTGGCGCAGGAAAGGTTGATAGCCCTGCAACACACGGCACCGATGCGCACCCATGCCTGCCACGCGTTTTGTCGGTTGCCTGCCGTCATCCTCGCGTTTTCGCTGCTCGCACAGGCCGCTTTCGGGGGAATTATTTTTTTCAGCAGCACCTTTGACAGCACGAGCGGTTGGACTTCGCAGCTGAACGCGCCGCCTGCCTCCGTCGGAGCGACGCTCGAGACCTCGGCGCCTTTTGTCGTCGTGGGAACATCGATGGGATCCTACATGTCGGCTTACAATTACCCGACCACCCTCATCACGCCCGCGTCAGCCGCAGTTAATCCCGACCTGTGGCTGGGATTTCTCCTTCGCAATGACTCCGGCACCCCGTGGTTGGGAGGAGTCGGTCTCATGGGCGGCACCAACAATCTGGAGGTGCAATACAACGGCCCCTGGTTCGGGCAGATTGGATCCTATCAGTTGGCGTCCGGTGCGCCGAACGTGACGCTGATCAACTCCGACTGGAGCGGATGGGCGACGAACTCGTTCGGGCTCACCGACGGACAGCAGGTCGCCGTCCTCGCCCATATCTACGACATCAGTGCCGGCGGGGCTTATGACACGGCAGACCTCTGGGTGCAGTCGGATCTCACGGCGCCGCTTTTCCAGAATGTCTCGCAGACCAATGCGGTTGTTTACGGGTTTGACCTCGGCAACGCGTCGAGCGAGGCCATTCGCTCGCTTCGCTTGGCTGGGGAATTCGGCGTGCAGTCCTACGACAACCTTGTCTTGGCCTCCTCCAGCGCTGCCGCCATCAGTTTTCTTCAAGACCCGGGTGCAGGTTCCGTTCCCGAGCCCGGCACATGGGCTGCGGCGGCTTTGCTCGTTGGGACTGCGGGCTTCATGCGCTGGCGCAAACGCGCGAAAGTTTCTTAAGCGGCAAAGCGCCGCTCACTTCACAACACCTGCGCGGAAACGTGCGGGTGTTTTTTTGTCATGGCCAACGAGCGGCCAAATACTTTGGGTGATAGCTGCCGTTTCGTCATCGGCGAGGAGAGTCGGGATTTCTCCGCCCTTTTCGCCTAAGTGTGCAGTCGCCCCGCAGCACGTTCGCGCTCGAGATAATCGGACGGCGTCATGATGGGCATGCCGTAGCACGAGGATCCGAGAAGATTGATAAAGTCCGCCCGGTCCAAGGTGAGCAGCACATCGGCCCAAGCCAGTGCGGTGACCAGGATCGGCCGGTCTTTCGGCACGGGAAAAGCCAAAGCGCGATCCAAACTTACCACGTCAGCGACGACGGACAGTTTTGGCTCGAGCCCTTGCCAAGTCTCGCGCACCTCCGGTTCGAACTTGGCGAGGTTGTGCACCGCCTCTCTCGTGGCCCATGGACTTGTTAAAAGGGTCCAACCGCTGCCCGGAGCGTAATCAAACAAGGCGCGCGAGGCGCCTGCTGCGGATTTGGCGGCGGCCAGCAAGACGCTGGTGTCGCAGAAGATGTTCACACGCCGGCCTTGAACTTCCGGAAACCCTCTTCATCTTCGGCCACCCATTGCTCGATCGTGGCCTTGGGAATGTCACGTGGCGGGGGTAGTGGGGCGCCTTCTTTGCGCAAACCAGCCAGCAAAAACGCGACCAGCCTCTGTTTCTGCTCAACCGGCAAAACTTCGGCGGCCTGTTCGATTTCGGCCAGCGTGCTCATGCGAAGACCATAGCCGACTGCCGTCGGCCCCGCAAACCGGATTCCGCGTTCCAGCCTCCGGCCTCGTGACCGGCCACCCACGACGCGTTGTTGCTCGCTCGCCTGCTCGGCGGCGACGAGGCGCGCGAAGGCTTCCTGAACGACAAAGCGCCGCTCACTCACCGACACCCGCACGGCAACGTGCGGGTGTTTCGCTTTCCTTCAATTACCCGGGGCGAGCGAGAGTTTGAGTTCTCCGCGGGCCACCATGTGCAGCACGCTGGCGGCGAGCGTCTGGTAGGGAAGTCCGGCTTCCTCGGCCCTCGCGCGCAGACCGGCGATCGTCTCATGCGTGGTGCGGATGTTGATCCGCGCCGGACGCGCCGGTTTGCGGGAGATAGTCATCTTCGCCGCGGCGGATGGCGAGGGCAGGCCCAAGGCGCGTTGCTGCGCGCGGGTCAGCGCTTTGCTTTGGTCAAAGCCCCAGCCTTCGTTGCGCGGCTCCTCAGCGTAACTCGGTTTCTTTCTTTTGGTCTTCATAGGCTTTCTTCTGTTTGCGCCAATATCCGGCGCCAATCACGCGGATGGCATCACCGCGCAAAGTGAACCTCACGGTGAGGATGCCGTGTCCATCGTGGCCCACAGCATAGAACCTCGGTTCGTCGGCGCTGTGTGTTTCGTTCGGGACGATCATGCGTTGCGGATCTTGGAAAACTTTCTGCACGGTGGAAAAATCGACCCCGTGCTTGGCGAGGTTGATTGCCTCCTTGTCGGAATCGAATTCCAACCGCATCGGCACAATGTGTGCCTTTTGGCATCTCGTGTCAACAGCAGCGGTCACTTGGACCGCGGCAGCGCTGCTCGCCGTAGGCGCGGCGTTTATGCGCTGTCGCAAGCGCGCCAAGGTTTCTTAAGCGACACATCGCCGCTCACTTCACGACACCCGCACGGCAACGTGCGGGTTTTGTCTTTAGGCGGCTGACTCTTCTGTCACGGAGGGAGCACCGGCGTCGTCGGTCAGCTTCGCTTGCAGTCCGCCGGATTCGACATGGTTCTGTGCGATGGTGCCGGATCTACAGGCGTTGCAGGAGCTACAGTGGGGGCGAGCGGCCGGGGTTGCGGGAGGCGGGGGGCGGGGGTATTCTCTTCTGATGATCCAAACTCTCGAAGCGGAGATCGACCAACACGGTTCGGTGAAGCTGGCGAAGCCGGTGCACTTGGACCGCAGCCATCGTGCTTTGGTCATGATCATGCCGGATGAGGCGGCGAGCGGTGCCGGCGAGTGCGCTCTGCTCAGCGAGGCGGCTTTGGCAGAGGACTGGAACAACCCTGAAGAGGACGCGGCATGGCAGCACCTTCAGCCGGTTCGGTAATACTCGTTCCGTTTCTTTTTTCGGATCTCTCGCAAAGCAAGATCCGCCCGGCCCTTGTCCTTGCCGAAGTCGGGCGCGGCGATTGGATTCTTTGCCAGATCACGAGCAAGTCGTAGGCAGACGCGCGCGCTATCCGGTTGGATGAGCCCGATTTTATCAGCGGAGGTCTGACCGTGATCAGTTACGTGCGGCCGGGCAAACTTTTCACCGCCAATGAGACACTGATGCTGGAGAATGTCGGACAGTTGCGCGCGGAGAAGATCGATGCGGTTCTACGCAGCGTCGCGGGGCTTTTCGCGAGGTAAAAAGACAGCTCGCCGCGGCGACCGTCCGCACGCGTCATGGCGCGTTGAGGGGCGAAGCTGACACAGGTCTGTCTTTGCCCGGTCCCTGCTTGCTGTAACGCTCCGATGTCGCGGCTGAAGCACCGGCATCGTCAGTCAGCTTCGCCTGCAGGCCGCCGGATTCGACATGGTTCTGTGCGATGGTGATTGTGTTGCCGTCCGGCAGGGTGATGCGCCACATGCTGCGCTTGCCGAAGGAATAGTCCGGCACCACGTAGTGCCCTTCGCCGCGGATGATTTCCGTGAAAGGCCAAAATACGAATTCCTCCCGCACCACATGGACGCGTGCATCCGGGTCGAATCGCTTGAGCAGATCGGCTTCCTGCCATATGGGGCTTTTGACGATTTCCTCCCGCTCCGACAACTCGCGCAGCGTGGGCTGTTCCAACTTCACTTCGCCGGTGCGCCTGGCGAATTCCGCCATTTCGGCTTCGCTTGGTCCGCTCTCGTCTTTGGCGCGGTTGAGGATTTGCACAAGGTAGCGGTAGAGGCGGCGGAATTTTTCCGGCCGTTGGGCGAGGGGGCCGAGCAGCAGCTTGATGCGGCGGCTCAGGTCTTCGGTGGCTTTGTCCACGGCCTGCGGTTGCAGCGCGGCGCGCTTGTAGTGCTGGTAAAACTCCGCGCTGTAAGGCGTCTCGTCGAGCAACACGGGTCGGAACTGCGTTTGGTCGAGCAGCGCCTCGCCGAGAATGCGCGGACGGCCCGCGGCTCGCTCGCGCCATGCATTGGCGCTGCGCATCAACTTGATCGCGTGGCATCCGGTCGCCGCTTCGATGGCAAAGGCCGCATCATCGGGCAGGGGAGCCGCACCGCGCTCGATATTTTGAATCGTCGCTGCCTTGAGGCCCGTCTCCTCGGCGCACTTGTGCCGGCTCCAGCCGAGGATCTCCCTCAACTGATGGAGCGGGTGTTTGGGCAAGGTGGTCGCCGCGCTCATGACCCCGTCACCATCGGATGGGGTCAAGTAGCCTGTCAAGCAGAAAAACTGGTAGCTTAACAATTTGTCGGAAATCGATAATTTGCCATTTGACTCGTTAGTCTACTAGATGTAGTCTTCCCATGTCGGAAGGACACCATCCCTTGTGGCTGATGTCCTGCGACTTAGAAAGTAGGTGATATTATGACAACAGTAAGCGAAAACACAACATCGACCACCCCCACGGTGGCCGACAATCCGGGCAGCAAGTATCCATTCGCGAGCGTCACGCTCACGGATGCGGATCTGGCTGCCATCTTGGCGAAGGTCAACGAGCTGAAGGGGCTTCTGCCCGCGATGCCCGACCTGACCCCGCTGGAGCGCCGTCGCATGTCGAAGCTCGGGACCAAAACCCGCGGCTTTGCCGATCTCGCCATCGAGACTGCGAAGGCCGACCCCGGCGTGTTGCCGCAGAGCATCTCGCTCGACACCTTTGTCGCGCAGGATGAACTGCTGCAGGATCTGAGCCTCGTCCAGACTCACGTCACCGACGTGAAGTCGAAGTTGGACGATGCGCTCTTCCTCATCGGCAATTACATCTACGGCGTCAGCCGCGTGGTGTATGCGGTCATGAAGACGGACGCTGCCAAGGCCAAACTGCAAGAGCAGAAGGCCGCCATGGCGCAGCGCTTCGCCAAAGGCAAAAGCCAGTCCACGACTGGTTCAACCACTCAAGCTTAACGCTTGAGCCTACAC
>VEQL01000068.1 GCA_018883245.1 Chthoniobacterales bacterium | reverse complement strand
GTTCGGAGGGAACCCTGGGCATCATCACCAGGGTGCTGCTCAAGCTGATCCCGCCACCCGCCGCGCGCAAAACCATGCTGGCCGTCTATGACAACATGGAAAACGCGGCCAAGACGGTTTCCGCCATCATCAAAGCCAAGATCATCCCGTGCACCCTGGAGTTTCTCGACAAGGTCACGATCAATTGCGTGGAGGATTACGCGGCGATCGGTTTGCCGCGCGAGGCGGAAGCTCTCCTGCTCATCGAGAGCGACGGGCATCCTGTCGCGGTGGAGGAGGAGGCTGCCGCCATGGCTGCCATCGCCAAGGCCAACGGGGCGGGGGAAGTGAAAATCGCCGCCACCCCCGAAGAGGCTGCCTCGCTCGCGTCGGCCCGCCGGACCGCTTTTTCCGCTTTGGCCCGGGTCGG
Source organism: Chthoniobacterales bacterium (assembly GCA_018883245.1). NCBI lineage: Bacteria > Pseudomonadati > Verrucomicrobiota > Spartobacteria > Chthoniobacterales > Chthoniobacterales bacterium. The sequence goes on along the minus strand of VEQL01000068.1, from coordinate 6,150 downwards.
TCCGACTACGATCCTGGAAGACGCCACCGTGCCGCGCAACCGTTTGCCGGAGATGGTCCGCTGCATCCAGGAAACGGGCCGCCGCCACAATCTCAAGATCGGCACCTTCGGCCACATGGGCGACGGGAATCTGCACCCGACCTTTTTGACCAACGAGAAAAACAAAGAGGAAATGCACCGCGTTGAGGAAGCGATGAAAGACATTTTCGCGCAGGCCATCGCGCTGGGCGGCACGATCACCGGCGAACACGGTGTCGGTCTGGCCAAAAAAGATTTCCTCCCCGGCGCGATCGGCGAGCTGAACGTCGGGGTCATGCGCAGCATCAAAGCGGCTTTCGACCCGCTGGGACTTTTGAACCCCGGGAAAATTTTCGACCCGCGGCCGTGAGCGACCTTTCCCTCAAGTCGCTCGATTACTCGGTGCTCCAGCAGTGCATGCACTGCGGCATGTGCCTGCCGACTTGTCCGACTTACGACGCGACGAAGCTCGAGAAGCACAGCCCGCGGGGTCGCATCGCCCTCATGCGGGCCATCGCCGACGACCATCTCCCCCTGGGGCGCGACTTCGGCGAGGAGATGTCCTACTGCCTCGGCTGCCTGGCCTGCGAAACCGCCTGTCCGGCCGGGGTGGACTACGCCCACCTTTTCGAGGTGGCGCGGGCCGACGTGGAAAAATCCGGCGTTATGGCCAACCCCGTGCGCTCCGGCATCCGCACCGCTCTGCTCAAAATTCTTTTTACCCGTCCGCGGTTGCTGCGACTGGTCGGACGGATGCTCTGGCTTTACCAGGCGACGGGTGCGCAATGGGTTTTCCGCCGGCTTGGTTTGACCCGCTTGCTTCCGGCCAAATTGCGTGAGCTGGAGCCGATGACGCCGGTTGTGCTGCCGAAGTTTTCCCATCAGTTGATCCGTCCCGTGGAGAAGCCGGTCGGCGGAACCCGCTACCGCGTCGGTCTTTTGACCGGTTGCGTGCAGGATCTGGTCTTCGCCGACATCAACCGCGATACGGCCGACGTTTTGCTGGCCAACGGGTGCGAGGTGGTCACGCCGCCGGTGCAACCGTGTTGCGGCTCCATCCACGGCCACAATGGCGAGCATGCGGTGGCGCAGGAGATGGCGCGAAGGATGATCGACCTTTTCGACCCGTCCGGCTTCGATGCCATCATCACCAATGCCGCAGGTTGCGGCTCGCACCTGAAGCACTACGCCCGCCTCCTCGGAGACGACTCGGATTACGCCGCGCGGGCACGGGAATGGGACCGCAAGTTGAAAGATATCAACGAATGGCTGGTGGAAATCGGGTTCCGCGTCCCCGCAGGCCAAGTGGCCCCGCAAAAGGTGACCTACCACGAGGCATGCCACCTTTGCCACGGACAGAAGATCACCAAGCAGCCGAGGGAAATCCTGCGTGCCATTCCCGGAGTCGAGCTGACCGAGTTGCCCGAGTCCAACTGGTGCTGCGGAAGTGCCGGCGTTTACAATATCACCCAACCGCAAACCGCCGCCGTTCTGCAAGAGCGCAAAGTCGGCAAGATTGCCTCCACCGGCGCCGCGGTGGTGGCCACCTGCAATCCCGGTTGCCATTTGCAGCTGGTCAACGGAACCCGGCAGGCGGGCCTTGATATTCGGGTGACCCAGCCGGTCTCGCTGCTGGCGCGCGCTTACCGCGAGGAATCATCCAAGTCATGAGCGGGGAGGTGGCCACGATAAAGGGTTACGGTCCGGGGCGTGCCGAGTGGCTTGGCAACCATACGGATTACCATGACGGCCCCGGCGGACCGCGCTACCGGGCCGGTTGCGTGTTCGGGATGATGGCTGGGTTCATGGCGCGCGGCTACAGGAGCTCTGAAGAGCTGGACCGAAAACGCTCCAAAACCCACTACAAGCAACAACCGGCAGAACTTCAGACAGGAGCACTCCCACTTACGGGGTCAGGCCAGCCGCGCTTGAAGGCTCTGGGAGCCACGCCGTGGATTTGTTTGAAGACGCGGGAAAAGTGGTAGGGGTCATCGAAGCCGACAGTCTGGCCGACGGCTTTGATTGTATCGTCGGAGCGCAGGAGCAGTTTCGCAGCATGATGCATGCGCAGGCGGGCGAGGAACTGCGTGGCGGTTTGTCCGGTGTGCTCGCGGAAAAGGCGCGAAAAGTATTCCGGGCCAACGTGGCAGGCCCGGGCCACCTCTCCGAGATTGCGTACACTCGCGTAGTTCGCCGTCAGGTAGTCCCGGCAACGGTCGAAGACGTGGCGGCGCTGTGTCGTTGACCGCGGCGCAGCATCCGGTTCGGCTCCGAGTCTGGTGAGTAGAGCTTCCAAGATCGCCGTGGTCACCGCTGCTTGGCCCCGCGCGGGCAATGCTGTGCAGGAAAGCAGTTGCTCGTAGAGAGCGATGACTCCGCGCCCATCGGCCAGTTGCCGCACGCGCGTCGTCCACAGTCCGGCGTCCCGCAGGCCCTGTCGTGCCGACGTTCCGCGGAAGTCGGCGAAATATTTCCCGTGCGGCCCGCTTCCTGTCGCGCGGATTCCGCCGGCGTGATTTGGACCGTAAGCAACCACTGTCCCGGCGGCAGCGGGCACCCATTGTCCGTCCTCGCGCACTTCCCATGCACCGCTTTCAAGCAACTCAACCGCATGCCAGCGGAAGGATGGGCGATCGACGAGAAAACCCGGCCCGCATTCCTCATATCCTGCGCAAACCAGAACGAGTGAACTTCGCGTAGAGGTCTCGGGAAAAATATAGCGTCCGCGCCGGATGTGCGGCGCGACAAAATCGGGCGGGGGAGAGGTGGGGGAAGGCACTGAGATCAAAATCATCCATGATGTGGTCAATTCAATCCATGGAAATTCGCTGCGACCTTGCTAAAAAGACATTTAGTCATCTCCCCAATGCTCAAAGGAATCCATCCTGTCATCAGTCCGGACCTGCTGAAAACGCTGGCCGAGATGGGGCATGGCGATGAACTCGTCCTGGCCGACGCCCACTTTCCAGCGCACAGCCTCCACTCCCGCGTGCTGCGGGCTGATGGGGTGGCGGCGACCACACTTTTGTCCGGGATCTTGCCGCTTTTCGAACACGATGCCTACGCTGCGCCACTCGTCATGATGGCACCGGTGGCCGGAGATAAGCTCGATCCGGCGGTTGAAGAGAAATACATGATCGCAATCCGCGCCATTTGTCCCGGAGCTGACGACCCCGAACGCATCGACCGCTTTGCTTTCTACGAACGCACCAAGAATGCCTACGCTGTGGTTGTGACCGGCGAGACGGCCAAATACGGCAACATCATCCTGAAAAAAGGCGTCACGGAGGGTCCGAATTTATGAAGCAAAATTTGGCCGGTCTTATTTCCTTATCCCATCAGATCGGCCGCGAGGACCGCCGGTTGGCCATACTAGGCGAGGGCAATACCAGCACGGATCTTGGCGACGGAACCTTCTTGGTCAAGTCGTCCGGTTGCAGCTTGTCTACTTTGGACGAGGCCGGCATCAGCCGCGTCAAGATGGCCCCAATCCTCGCCGCTTTGGACGACCAAAATCTCGACGACTCCGGAGTCAAAGCGATTCTGGAATGCTCCCGGGCCGACGATTCGCCGCGCCTTCCTTCCGTGGAAACTTTTATGCATGCGGTCTGTCTCGACGAGGGCGGGGCCAAGTGGGTTGGCCACTGCCATGCGGAATCGGTCATGGCCATTCTCTGCTCCGAGCACGGCGGCAAACCCTTCCTCAACCACATTTTTCCCGACGCCATCGTGGTGTGCGGCCGTCATGTCGCGGTTGTGCCCTACATTGACCCCGGCTTGGCTTTGGCCGTCGAGGTCCGTCGCGTGCTCCGCGAGTTTCGCGCGGACCACGGAGCAGCCCCGAAAGTCATCCTCCTGGAAAACCACGGCCCCGTCGCCCTTGGTGCCTCCGACTCCGAAGTGATGAACATTCTCCTGATGCTCGACAAGTGGGCGCGTGTCTTGGCCGGAACTCTCGCTGTGGGTGGTCCGAAATTCCTTCCTTCCGCAGTAAGCGACCGTATCGACCAACGCCCCGACGAACATTACCGCCGCACCCAAATCGGGAAAGGTGCTGCCTGAGGAGGCAGCTGTTTCCCCCTGAAGCTCACCACATCCTGAAAGCTGAACACTGAAAACTGAACACTTCCCTATGAAAAACCCCGTCCTCTCCAATCTCCCCAAAGTCGGTATCCGTCCAACGATCGACGGGCGCCTCGGTGGCGTGCGCGAATCGCTCGAAGCCCAGACCATGGGCATGGCCAAAGTCACGGCCAAGCTCATCTCGTCGAAACTCCGTTATCCGACCGGCGAACCGGTCAAATGCGTCATTGCCGACACGTGCATCGGCGGCGTGGCCGAGGCCGCTGCTTGCGCGGAAAAGTTCCGCCAAGAAAACGTCGGAGTCTCGCTGACCGTGACCCCTTGCTGGTGCTACGGCTCCGAGACGATGGATGCCGACCCGTCGGTGCCCAAAGCGGTCTGGGGCTTCAACGGCACCGAGCGCCCCGGCGCGGTTTACCTCGCCGCGGTCTTGGCCGGTCACACCCAGAAAGGCTTGCCCGCTTTCGGGATCTACGGACGCGACGTGCAGGACGGCGGGGACAAAAACATTCCCGACGATGTGGAGGAAAAAATCCTCCGCTTCGTCCGCGCCGGACTGGCCGCCGCGACGATGCGGGGCCGCGCCTATCTGGCCATGGGCGGAACCTCCATGGGGATCGCCGGGTCGATCGTCGATCCCGCCTTTTTCGAGCGCTGGCTCGGCATGCGGGTCGAGTCGGTCGACATGACCGAATTCATCCGCCGCATCGAGCGCGGCATCTATGACAAAGCAGAGTTCGCCAAGGCCCTCAAATGGGTCAAAGCAAACTGCAAAGAAGGCAAGGATTGGAACAGCCCGAAGACCAAACGTCCGCGCAAGCGGCTCGACGCGGAGTGGGAGATATCGGTCAAGATGGCCCTCATCGCGCGCGACCTCATGGTCGGCAACCCGCAACTGGCCAAGATGGGCTTTGGGGAAGAGGCTCAGGGTCACCATGCAATCGCCTCCGGCTTCCAAGGTCAGCGCCAATGGACCGACCATATGCCCAACGGTGATTTCCTCGAGGCCATCCTCAGCACGTCTTTCGATTGGAACGGTCCGCGCGCCCCTTACATCGTGGCCACCGAGAACGACGCCCTCAACGGTGCGAGCATGCTTTTCGGCCACCTGCTGACCAACACCGCGCAGATCTTTGCCGATCTGCGCACTTATTGGAGTGCGGATGCCATCAAACGCGTCTCCGGTGAAACCCCGAGCGGACCGGCCGCGCAGGGTTTGCTCCACCTCATCAACTCGGGACCGGCCGCTCTGGACGGCTGCGGCGAACAAAAGATCAACGGCCAGCCGGCGATGAAGCCTTTCTGGGACATCACCCCGGCCGAGGTGAAGGCCTGCATCGGGGCGACGTCTTGGCATCCGTCGATCACCGAGTATTTCCCCGGCGGCGGATGGAGCACGCGTTATGTCACGCGGGGCGGCATGCCGGCCACGATTTACCGGATCAACCTTGTGCACGGACTCGGACCCGCATTGCAGATCGCCGAGGGACAAACCGTGGAGTTGCCGGAGAAAACACATCGCCTTCTCGAGGAGCGGACGAATCCGACGTGGCCCACGACATGGTTCGCCCCGCGTCTCACCGGGCAGGGGGCCTTCGGCGACACCTACTCGGTGATGAACAACTGGGGCGCGAACCACTGCGTTATGAGTTACGGCCATATCGGCGCCGACCTAATCAGCCTGGCCAGCATCCTGCGTATCCCGGTCTACATGCACAATGTCGACCGCGGGCAGGTGTTTCGTCCGAGCGCCTGGTCCGCCTTCGGCACCGATGACCTGATGGGCGCCGACTTCCGCGCCTGCGCCAACTTCGGTCCGCTCTATTGACCGGCTTCCGCCCGGGAAAATCGCACCATGCCAACTCCATCGCGTCTGGCCGCTTCGCCGCAGATGCCGCATGATACGAGCATGTTTCAAAAGCCTAGTGCTCAGTAACAGCTACAATTTCGGATAAAGTCTGAGCAGTTTGATGCGGGCATCTTCGGTGGTGAAGCGCCAGTTGATAGGAGCGCCGCGGTTGTTGCGGTGGTTTTGCCAAGCGGAGATTT
>VEQL01000067.1 GCA_018883245.1 Chthoniobacterales bacterium | reverse complement strand
CCCCGCTAGCTATGCATCGCCGCGAATTTCTCACCCTCTGCGGCCTCGCCGCCGGCTTCCTGGCTGAAAACTGTCATCTGAAGACTGGCCTCTCCGGCCCGCGGCCGGCTGAGGCTCCGGATCTGGCCACGCTGGCCTGCCTGCAGAACCGCCTGAATGAGTTGGGACAGAACCTCGCGATCGAAATCCGGGAGTGGTGAGACACTGGAGGTTTTAACAAAAGGTAATGAAGGACATAAAGAGAGCCGGCACTCGACTGGAGGGCCTATTGGTGCAACAACGTTCTGACCAATGGATCACCCGAGCTTCTTTATAGCCGTTGCGTTTGCCGTCGGTGCGTTCGTTTTGATTGTGGGCACGCTCGTCCTGCGTCATTGGTGGGATAGTCGCTCGAACAAGTTTCCCCTGACCAAGCGCTATCTGCGTCCGCCCGGCGAGTTCCTCCGTGTAAAGCTGGAGGAGATCGACAGCCGGGTTTCCGAGCTCTTGTTGTGGCTGATTACTGCGGCTGCTTTTGTCGGCGTTGGTGTTTACGCCTTTCTAACCGGCCCAGAGCATGTGGGAGTCGCTTTCGTGGTATTGGCGGTTGGCTTCATGATCTACGCCGCAGCGCGCTTGCAAAGCACCGCCAAGCTGCGGCGCGACTGTTATCTCGGCTTTCTCGGCGAACGCGCCGTCGGCGAGGAATTGAACCAACTTATGATCGACGGATGGTCCGTCTTTCATGATGTGGAATTCGACGACAATCCCGGCGCCAAGTCCTTCAACGTCGACCACGTTGTTGTCGGGCCGGGCGGACTATTTGCTATCGAGACGAAGACGCGGCGGAAACGGAAAGGCTCCGGTGGCCACGAGGTCACCTTCAATGGACAGGCTCTCGAGTATCCTTGGGGCTTCGAAGATTACGGCGTGAGGAATTCGCAGGAACGCGCGCACTATTTGAGCCAATGGCTCTCGAAAAAACTGCAGATGGATATCACCGCGACCACGGTGCTCGTCCTCACGGGCTGGTATGTCCGGCGGACAGGAAAGAGTGGCCTGGCGGTTATCAACGACAGCGAGATTCCAACATTCTTCCGTGACGAGCACAAATCGGCCCGCTTTAAGCCGGAGACGGTCGCCTCCATCCGCGCGTTGCTCGATGAGCGCTGTCGGGACGTCGGGGTGTAGGTGCAGCGCTCAAGCATCTGGCTCGCTCCGCAAGCCATTGCGGATCTGTGTTTTCCAGCTGAATACTAAAAACTGAAAACAGTCAACTGCCCGCCGCGGCGGGCCTATGACGCACAAATTCTACTGAAGTGGCTGGTCTCGCTGTTCAGACTTGGGAATACTTTCCGCGCCAGCGTCCGTCTCCTCCTTACCCCATGTTCGAACAAGCCTTCCGCAACATCGACGACGTCCTCTGGAAAGAGGCCGGTTGCACCACCGAGTTGGATTACACCGAGCAGACCTCGTGGCTGCTCTTCCTCAAATACCTCGACGGTCTGGAGCAGGACAAAGCCGCCGAGGCCAAGCTCGAAGGCAAGAAATACAACTACATCCTCGAACCCGCCTACCGCTGGGAGACGTGGGCCGCGCCGAAGGGCAGAGACGGCAAGCTCGACCATCACGCCGCCCTGACCGGCGACGACCTCGTCGACTTTGTCAACACCAAGCTCTTTCCCTACCTCCAGCGCTTCAAACAGAAAGCCACCGGGCCGAACACCATCGAATACAAGATCGGCGAAATCTTCGGCGAGATTAAGAACCGCATCCACAGCGGCTACAACCTCCGCGAGATCATCGACCAGATCGACGCCCTCCGCTTCCGCTCACAGGCCGAGAAGCACGAGCTGTCCCACCTCTACGAGGTCAAAATCAAAAACATGGGCAACGCCGGCCGCAACGGCGGCGAGTATTACACCCCGCGTCCGCTCATCCGCGCCATCGTTGCCGTCACCGCGCCGCGACTCGGCGAGACCATCTGCGATCCCGCCGTCGGCTCCGCCGGCTTCCTCTGCGAAGCCTTCGACTACCTGCGCGCGCAGAACCCCAAGCGCACCACCGCCCAAGACCGCGCCCTGCAGGAGCGCACCTTCTACGGCAAAGAAAAGAAGTCCCTCGCTTACGTCATCGCCATCATGAACATGATCCTCCACGGGATCGAGGCGCCGAACATCATCCACACCAACACCCTCGCCGAGAACCTCGCCGACCTTCAGGAAAAAGACCGCTTCGACATCATCCTGGCCAACCCGCCCTTCGGCGGCAAAGAGCGCGCCGAGGTGCAGCAGAATTTCCCCATCCGCACCGGCGAGACCGCCTTCCTCTTCCTCCAGCATTTCATCAAAGCGCTCAAAGCCGGCGGCCGCGCCGGTATCGTCATCAAAAACACCTTCCTCTCCAACATGGCCGACAACGCCTCTGTCAGCCTCCGCCGCAAGCTCCTCGAAGAGTGCAATCTCCACACCGTGCTCGACTGCCCCGGCGGCACCTTCCAAGGCGCGGGCGTGAAGACCGTCGTCCTCTTCTTCGAGAAAGGAAAAAGCACCCGCAAAGTCTGGTTCTACCAACTCGACCCGGGCCGCAACCTCGGCAAAACCAACCCGCTCAACGACGACGACCTCGCCGAGTTTGTGAAATTGCAAAAGACCCGCGCCGACTCGCCCAAAAGCTGGAGCGTTGATGTGGCGGACATCGACACCGAAAGCTTTGATCTTTCCGTAAAGAATCCCACTGGGGGCGAAGTTATCACTCACCGCAGCCCGCAGGAAATCATGGAGGAAATCTCTCGCGGAGACGCAGAGGCCGCGGAGGTGCTGAAACGAATTAAGGCACTATTGTGAAGAAGCAGTCGCAGACAAAGAAGCTGGGTGATGTATGTGCTTTCGACAAAGTTCAGGGTATCCACCGAGGCCTGCCTTACGTCGGCCTTGAGCATATTGAATCTCATACTGCTCGCTTCATCGGCGCAATGGAGCCGCAGCCTGTTAAAAGCTCAACGTTTCGGTTTTCCGAGGAACACGTCCTCTACGGTCGCCTTCGGCCTTACCTCAACAAAGCGCTCGCGCCTGACTTCGAGGGACATTGCTCTACAGAGATTTTTCCACTGCGACCAAGCCGAGAACTCTCCCGAAGTTATCTCTTGTTTTGGCTTCTAGCTGACGAGACCTGCGATCGAATCAACTCAACATGCACCGGTGCGCGTATGCCTCGCGCTCAGATGGACGACGTCCTCGAATTCGAGATTCCCGTTCCCCCGTTAGCTGAGCAGAAGCGAATCGTCGGCGTGCTCGACGAAGCGTTTGAGGGCCTCGCCACCGCCAAGGCCAACGCCGGAAAAAACCTCCAAAACGCCCACGCCCTCTTCGAAAGCCACCTCCAATCCGTCTTCACTCAACGGGGTAATGGGTGGGTGGACAAGCGACTTGAGGAAGTGTTGGACGTGCAGCCTCAAAACGGGTGGTCGCCTCCTGCTGCTAACCACTCGGACTCAGGAACGCCTGTTCTGACGCTCTCGTCGGTTACAGGTTTTGTCTTCAGGCCGGAAAAACTAAAATACACATCGGCTAAAACTGATCCTAAGGCGCGATATTGGATTCGGAACGGCGATTTCCTAATCACGCGCAGCAACACCCCAGAGTTGGTCGGCCACGTTGCCATCGCCTCTGGCATTGAAAGGCCGACCATTTATCCGGACCTGATCATGCGGATGAATCCAGATCCCGCGCAGGCGATCACTGAGTTTCTCTACTATCAGATGAGGACTCCTGCGCTCCGTAGGGAAATTACCGGACGCGCTCAGGGAGCAAACCCAACAATGAAGAAAATCAGCAATGCCGCTGTGCGAACACTGCCGATTTCGCTGCCGCCGGTTAACGAGCAGCGTGCAATCGTTGCTACGCTAAACTCTCTCGCTGCCGAAACCCAACGGCTCGCCGCCATCTACGAACAAAAGCTCGCCGCGCTGGAAGCATTGAAGAAATCGCTGCTGCACCAAGCCTTTGCCGGAGAGCTGTGAAATGCATCCACCCGCGCCCCATCTTCTTACAACTCTCCGGAATTTCCGGATGGTTCGTCCATTCTACCCAACTTGTAAGGCTCGCTTACAGGTTCACTGCTCGCTGATTCTGGAGCCCCAGCCATGAGCGACAAATCCCAGCCATCTCCGCCGCCCGGCGGACAGTTCCTCGTCTACCAAGCCGAGGACGGAAAGCTGAAGATCGATGTGCGTTTCGAGGGGGAGACCGTCTGGTTGACCCAGCAGCAGATGGCGGAGTTATTCCAGACGACCAAGCAGAACATCGGGCAACACCTGAAGGGCATCTTCGCCGAAGGGGAACTCGCGCAGGATTCAGTGGTAAAGAATTTCTTTACCACTGCCGCCGACGGCAAAAATTACGCGACCAATTTTTACAACCTGGATGCCATTATCTCCGTTGGCTACCGGGTGAAAAGCGCGGTGGCCACCCGCTTCCGCATCTGGGCCACGCAGCGCCTGCGGGAATACATCGTCAAAGGGTTCGTTCTCGACGACGAGCGCCTGAAAAACCCCGACCAGCCGTTCGATTATTTCGAGGAGTTGATGCGGCGGATCCAGGACATCCGCACCTCCGAGCGCAGGTTTTACCAGAAGATCACGGACATCTACGCGACGAGCATTGATTACGACCCCACGCAGGAAGTCAGCCTGCAATTCTTCAAGACGGTGCAGAACAAGGTGCACTGGGCCATCACCGGCCAGACCGCGGCAGAGATCGTCCATGGGCGCGTGGATGCGGCCAAACCCAACCTTGGTCTGACCAACTGGCGCGGTCCGGCAATCCGCAAACCGGATGTCGTCATCGCCAAAAACTACCTCACCGAACCCGAACTCGCGGCGCTGAACAATCTCGTGGAGCAATACCTCATCTTTGCCCAAGGGCAGGCGATGCGGCGCATTCCCATGCACATGGCGGACTGGATCAAGAAGCTCGATGCGTTCCTCACGCTCAACGAGCGGGATATCCTCACCCACGCCGGGCGCATCTCGCACGAAATGGCCCAGGCCAAGGCCGAGTTGGAATACGACAAGTTCAAGGCGCTCACTGCGGCCGCGCCGCGCGCGGTGGACGCAGTCTTTGAAGAGGCGCTCAAGAAACTGCCCAATCCACCGAAGCCTCGAACCAAAAAAGGCAAGAAAGCATGAACGAAGCCGAGACCAGAGCCGAGCTGATTGATCCCGCCTTGAAGGCGGCCGGCTGGGGTGTGGTCGAAGGCTCCCGCGTCCGGCGCGAATATCTCATCTCGCCGGGACGCATCGAAGGCAAAGGCCGCCGCGGCAAGCCGGTCAAAGCGGACTACGTCCTCGAATATCGCAACACCAAGCTCGGTATTGTCGAAGCCAAGGCAGACACGGAAGAACTGACCGAGGGCGTTGGTCAGGCCAAGGACTACGCGGGCAAGTTGGAGGTGCGGTTCACCTACGCCACCAACGGACGCGGCATTTACGCCATCGACATCGAAACCGGCGAGGAGCGGGAAATCACCGGCTATCCGTCGCCGGAAGAGTTGTGGGCCATGACTTTCGCCCAGGCCAATGCCTGGCGCGACCGCTTCGCCGCCGTGCCTTTCGAGGACAAGGGAGGCAGTCACCCGAGCCGCTACTACCAAGACATCGCCGTCGAGCGGGTCATGGAAGCTATTGCCGACAACCGTGACCGCATCCTGCTCACGCTGGCCACCGGCACCGGCAAGACGTTCATCGCCTTCCAGATCGCGTGGAAACTTTTCCATGCGCGGTGGAACCTGAGCCGCGAGCCGACGCGCCGGCCGCGCATCCTCTTTCTCGCCGATCGCAACGTCTTGGCCAATCAGGCTTACAACGCGTTCTCCTCATTCCCCGAGGACGCCATGGTGCGCATCTCGCCCGGGGACATCCGCAAAAAAGGCAAAGTGCCGAAGAATGGCAGCCTCTTCTTCACCATATTTCAGACGTTCATGAGCGGATCGGATGCAGAGGGCAACCCGGTGCCGTATTTCGGCGAATACGAACCGGACTTCTTCGATTTCATCGTGATCGACGAGTGCCACCGCGGCGGGGCCAACGACGAAAGCAACTGGCGGGATATCCTCGAATACTTCTCTCCCGCCGTGCAGCTCGGGCTCACCGCCACCCCCAAGCGCCGCGACAACGTGGACACCTACGCCTACTTCGGGGAACCCGTCTTTACCTACTCGCTCAAGCAAGGCATCAACGACGGGTTCCTCACGCCGTTCCGGGTGAAGCAAATCCAGACCACCTTGGACTACTACCGCTGGACGCCCGACGACCAAGTGGTGGAAGGCGAGATCGAGGCGGGACGGGTCTATGACGAGCCCGACTTCAACAGGAACATCGAGATCAGGGAGCGCGAGAAGAAGCGGGTGGAAATCTTCCTCTCGCAGATCAACCAAGCCGAAAAGACGCTCGTTTTCTGCGCCAACCAAGCCCATGCGCTCGTGGTGCGCGACTTCATTAACCAACTCAAGACCAGCAAGGACGCGAACTATTGCCATCGTGTCACGGCCAACGACGGCGCGATCGGCGACCAGTGGCTTCGAGCTTTTCAGGATAACGAAAAGACCATCCCGACCATCCTGACGACCTCGCAGAAGCTCTCCACCGGCGTGGACGCGCGCAACGTGCGCAACATCGTCCTCATGCGCCCGATCAACTCCATGATCGAGTTCAAACAAATCATCGGACGCGGCACGCGACTCTTCGACGGCAAGGATTACTTCACGATCTACGACTTCGTAAAAGCACACCTCAACTTCGAGGACCCGGAATGGGACGGACCACCGCAGGAGGAAGAGCCGTGCAAGAAATGCGGCAACCGTCCTTGCACCTGCGTTGTTGCGCCACCCAAGCCGTGCGGGGTGTGCGGCAAGACCCCGTGCGACTGCCCGAAAGAACCGTGCCCGAAATGCGGTTTCCATCCGTGCCGCTGCCAGAAGCGCAACAAAGTCAAAGTGAAGCTGGCCGATGGCAAGGAGCGCACCATCCAGCACATGACATCCACCACATTCTGGCACCCGGACGGCACACCGATGTCCGCCCAGCAATTCATGGAGATGCTCTTCGGTAAACTGCCCGACTTTTTCCAGAGCGAAGCCGAGCTGCGCGCGCTATGGAGTGCGCCGGATACCCGAGCCAAGCTGCTGCAAGGTTTGTCCGAGAAAGGCTTCGGCCACGAGCAGTTGGCGGAAATGCAAAAGATCATCGACGCCGAGAAGAGCGATCTCTTCGATGTGCTGGCCTATGTCGCTTATGCCCTGGCGCCGCTAACCCGCGCCGAGCGCGCCGACCATGCGCGCGTCTACATCAACTCGGCTTTCGGAACAAAACAGCGGGCGTTCTTGGAATTCGTCCTGCAGCACTATGTCGACGTGGGAGTCGAGGAATTGGGCCAAGAAAAACTCACCCCGCTCCTGCGCCTCAAATACCGCGACAGCATTTCCGACGCCATCGCCGACCTCGGCGAACCCGAACAAATCGGCCAAGTCTTCGCCGGTTTCCAGCGCCATCTCTACGAAGAAGTCGCGTAGCACCTAATGATCACAGGAAGCGAAAAAGCCGAACGGCGCGCAGCCTATCGGCGGCTTGTTCCCTTCTTGGGAAAGATTGTTCCTGCAGGATTCCTTCGTAGTCCCTCCGAATCGATCCGGGGCATGGAACGCATCCATCCGCTGATCGAAGGCATCTACAAGCCAGCCAACTCTCCCTACGCCTTCAGCATCGCTTCCATGCTGAAGAGTCCTTACGCAGACAAAACTTTCCATGACACGGACGGCTCATGGTGGATGTGGTATGCGCCGAAGGACGGAACTCTCGATATAGCAGCTAATGCTTCTCTCGTGCGCTGCATGGAGGACCACGAGCCTGTCCTCGCGCTGAAGCAAATTAGCGACAAAACCTCACGTGAAGGTGCGCGGCATCGATTACTCGGCCTCGGCTTCATTGAGACATTCGACCCCTCAAAACACGCCTTCCGCATTCGCGGGCTTAGTTCGGACGAACTTGAGGCTTATTTGGGCGTCACACTCGAAAGAGATGTTCTTGAATCGGCCATTCGGATGAAGCCCTTGGAAGAGTGGGAACCGTTCGTCCGGGAAGACCGAGGGATCTACAAGGTCTCCGTCCAGAAGCGAGAAGAGGCCTTCCGCCGTGTCGTGCTCGATGCCTACGACAGCACCTGCGCAGCGACCGAAATGAAGTTCGTTTACGGACAAACAGTGGAAGCCGATGCCGCACACATCATAACGCGGGGCAAAGGCGGCAGCGATGACCCGCGCAACGGCGTCGCGCTCTGCAAATCCGTCCACTGGGCTTTTGATCAGGGGATCTTCACGATTTCCGATCAATACGAAGTCCTCATCCACCCGAAGGCGAGAGA
>VEQL01000066.1 GCA_018883245.1 Chthoniobacterales bacterium | reverse complement strand
AATCATCGGCACTGCCAGCCACAGGTATTTGCGCGGTTTCATTTGGAAGGATTCGGACCGAAGTTCGGTTGATGAGTTTCGGACTTACAAGCCTTCGATTCCAATTCTTAACAAGAGGTGCACGTTGGCGGCGCACTTTTTTGGCCATCTTTTGAGTGAAGGCCGGCTTGATCCCAGCCCGCACGGAGCAAGGCGAGGCTAATCGGATTATCTTGCAGGAGGCAGATCACTCGACCACCACGCGGTAGAAACGGGCGGGTCCAGTCACACCGAAATTGGTGAAGGCGCCCGATGTCTGGCCTGTCACGGCGTCAACCCAATACCCGGAAGTCAGACTGTCGCGGTATTGCACCTTGTAGGAGCGCCCCGGTGCGGTGTTCCAAGTGACCGTAGCTTTGTTCACGGCGATGGCAACGGACGCAGCAAGACGCGAGTTGCCGTCGAGGGCATCGGTTCCTGCAACTTGTTCGGCATCGTTGCGCATGCCGTCGCCGTCTTCGTCACCAGCGGGTGCGAGGATACGGATGGACTGCGTTGAGATGCTCGAGGCAGCTTTGCTTTCGCTGGCGTCGGGGTTGACCGCCCTGACACTGAGACTTACCTGGTCACCGACATTGACGCCAGCGAGCGAAAAATTGGTCGTGGAGACAAGCGAGGCGGGGCGTGCGACGCCGTTGACCGTGGCAATAACCTCGTAAGCTGGAACAACGCCCGCTGCATCAGGCGCAGCGGCGGTCCAGCTGAAGTTGACCGAATTACCCACGGCAAAAGCCGCGGTATTGGGCCCCTGCAGAGAAGAGACTGCTCCCGACGGGGCCGTCACGTCGTAAACTTTGAGGAACTGCGCTTCGTAGGGCGCGGTTGCCCAAGTTTGGTTCAATACAGGCACAGGGTTGAGCGAGACGTAGATTCCGTTGCTGATGATCTGCGAACGCGTAAAGCCGGTCCCCCAGAGCCATTGGTCGCGGCGGCTGCTGAGTTCATTGTTGAGGCCAGTATAGGCAGCGATGTTCTTGGCATTGTAAACACGGCCGTCCTGCAAGCCGAGAGTGTCAGCCAACCCGGAAGTCACCCCGAACGTGTTGGCTTGGGCGTTGCTCCTGTCGATGCTGGTGAAAGCGAGAACGACGTCCTGCCGTGCGAGCGGGGCGTTCGCCGAGGTATATTTGGCCACCGCAAAAATGTCCGGGTCGGGATCGACACTGTTGCGGGGATTGAGAAACCAGCGGTTGGAGCTGCGCAGGGCCGGACTGAACCCTCGCGCTTGGCCGATGGCGCCATAGACAGGCTTGAGGAACTGGACACCATACGCGTTGGCGTCATACGCGTTCCACTGCGGCTGCATGGAATTCCATTTTTTGAAGTGGGGAATATCCTTGCCCATATTGTTCTCATACCAATCGAAGCCTCCTTGGGGCACGGAATCCTGCACTTTCCGGCCGGTGCCGATTTCTTGGCCATACATGATCATGGGTGCGCCGTCGGTGGTCGAAACTGTCGCGTAACGGATGAGGGCCGCCCAAGGGTCGCTGTAGGGAAGTTCGTCGTGCGATGTGTTGTTGAGCAGGACGAGGCTTTGACCGTAGGCGCTGCGGCGCCCTTCCATGATCGCGCGGTAGCCGGAGGACGTGGTCGCGCTTTGCAGCGGAAAAACGATGTTCTCGTTGAGCACGGCGAAATGCCGGCTGGAGCGGTATGTCACCTGCTCACCGTCGAGACTCTCGGTCATGAAGACGAAGTTCCACTTCACCTCGTGCGTGCGGTTGATGATGTATTCCATGGCCTGAGGCGGAAGGCCTTGACCGAAATCTTTGCGCAAACCGTCGATTCCGGCGGCGTCCAGCGAGTCGCGGGATGCCCCATCCAACGCGGTAGAATTGTATCCGCGGTGGCCGGACTGGACGATCCAGTAGGGCAAGACCTCGCCGAAGTAGCGCCACACACCCCGCGTTTCGGCAGACATGCCGGAAAAATCCATCCAGTCGCCTTCGTTGCGCGTGACGGCCTTGCTCGTTTCGGCACTGGGATTGCCGGTGACGAGCGTCGCGTAGTTGCCGAAGAAGACATCCCGGACATCGGTCCATTTGCCGAAGTCGTTGCGATCGGGCGCCGTGGCAATACGGCTTGAGGACTTTGCCGGCGCGCTGTAAGCGGCCGGACCTTCACCGCCGTCGGTCGAGAAGAATCCCTGGACGCGGTCTCTGATTTTGTCCCCGGGTTGCCAATTACCCGGATTGCCCGAACCGCCGAAAATCTCCACACCTTTCTGCCCGAGAACCACATCCGGAGCAGTGTGGTTGAACGGGAAATCCAGCATCAGTTGGATTCCGCCTTGATCCGCCGCGTCCGCGAAATTGCGAAAAGCAGCCATGGCCGCAGCATAGTTGGTGGAATTAGCCACGGGATCGGGCAAGCCCCCGTTGTAGTTCCGCGTGTAGAGCGGATTGATCTCCCAGAAGTTGCGGATCGAATAAGGACTGCCCGGGTCGTAGGCGGACTGCGTGGCCGGATCAGTTTGCCGTCCTTGCTGACCCTGCGGATGGAACGGTTGAAACCAGATCCAGTTGACCCCGAGACTCTGCAGCCAGTTGATGTTCACCCGCTTGGACGGATCGTGCAGGTCCTCGAATGTTCCCCGGCCAACGAAGCTTGCCTCGGTGGCATTGGCATTGGCCACATGGAGTTCGTAGACGCGCATGTCCCGGGCGATTTTGGGCGCCACAACAACGGCATGGTCGCGGATCCCCGAGCTGCCGAGCCAGATCCACGGGTCGCTGGCGCTTGCCCGGTAGCGGGCGGTGACGCGGTAAGCACCGGTCTTGTTGACGGGCAGATCGAGTTCGTAGGTGCCGTCGCCGTTGGTGTCGGTCATCGCGTAGGCGCGGAAATACGCGTCGGTATCCTCAGCGGTTATAGTATTCCCATCCGGTGGAAGGATGCCGTCCTCGATTCCATCTCCATTGTAGTCGTCGTTGGCCCGGTCGCGGTTATTGAGGTTGGTGAAAACCTCGACCTGGGCAAGGAAGCCAGGATTGACGCTGATTTGGAGCGGAGGAAATGAAGCGTCGTTGTTCTCGTCGATGTAATAGTTGGATTTGGAGTAGTCACCGCCGGAGCCGTTGACCGTGAAGACAGGACGCGGAGGTGCGACGGTGAAGGAATACGGATTAGCCTTGGCCAAGGTCTCGTTAGCTGAGACCGCGTTGCCACCATAGACGACCGTGCGCGTCCGGTTGTCGAAGTCCGCGATAAAATAATACTCGACCGTGTGACCGACCGTGGCCGGTATGGTGATTGAAGCTTTCCAGAATTGATTGGGACTTGTGCCTGAACCGGTGTTGGCATGGAAACCAATACCCACCGATTGCCACCCGCCGCCGTTAATACGATAGACTAAGAGGCCCCCTGTTTGGTTGGCCCCATCGCCCTTCCAGACACCTTGGTAGAAGGTCACACTCTGGGCGGCACCAGGCGTAGTCGGATCCCGCATGGTCGAGGGAATTCCGTCCTGAGTGGATGCGGGAATGTGCCAGATATTCGCCTGCTGCGCGGCAACCGTCAGGGGCATCACAACAACCACCATCGCAGCCAGAAGCGCCATGAGGGGCCATGACTCGCGGGGGCGGTAAATTGCAGTATTTTTAGTGTCCATGGCGGGGGACATTCTTAATCAAGCGCTCAGTCTGAGTGTTTTCAAGTGGTAACATTCTGACAAAAACGGGGATAAAGATGTTCACCGAAAAAGTGGAAATGAAACAAAAAAACGGAGAAAGCCCATTCGGCCCGTCAGTTGAGGCGGTGGATGCCCATACTCTTTTGGAAGCACCGCCGGTCCACTGCCCCAGCCGGATTTTTCTGCAACGGCAAGAGCGGTCCTGACGCAGGGGCACTTTCCTACACAGCTGGAATGCTTTTAACGGTTTGATTTACCGAGCAAGGAATTTCCCCGGATTGAGCAGATCGTGGGGATCCAACGCACGTTTGACGCGGTGGTGCAATGCGTCTGCGCCGGCATCGACCGCCTGGTTCCACCAGCGTTTCTTGGCCAAGCCGACCCCGTGCTCGCCGGTGATCGCCCCCCCCATGGTCAATACACCGCGGAAGAGGGCATCGAGCGCGCGATCCATGCGGTCCTTTACCGCCGGATCATCCGGATTTTCCACCATGAGATTCACGTGGATATTTCCGTCACCCGCATGGCCGAAGCAGGCCACGGGCACATCATAGTCGCGCCCCAACTGTGCGCCGAATTCGAATAGCTCCACCAATTTGCCGCGCGGAACGACGATATCCTCGTTGAGTTTGCGCAATCCGGTCGCCTTGAGCGCCTCGGAAAATCCGCGCCGCAAGTCCCACAAACGCGCACATCCGTCCTCCGTTGTCGCCGTATCGACCACCAGCGCGCCTGCGTCGCGCAGGAGAGATGCCAACGCTTGGCTCTCCGCCGCCACGCTTTGGTCCTGTCCGTCGATCTCGACGAGAAGGTGCGCGTCGCCGGGAGGAATCACACCCTCCGCCGCCGCATGCGCACGCGCAGCCTCCAGCGTGAAACGGTCGGCCACTTCCAAAGCACAGGGAAGGTATCCATGGGACAGCACACTCTGCACCGCCGCGGCTGCTTTAGAGACATCGGCAAAACTGGCGGACAGAACCGCGCGCGCCGGCGGCAGCGGAAGCAGACGGAGCGTGGCCTCGGTCACGATGCCGAGCATCCCTTCCGATCCGGTGAAAAGTCCGACCAGATCGAAGCCCGTTTTGTTTTTGTGCGTGCGCCCACCGACACGCGCGATCGTGCCGTCGGCGAGCACCACTTCCAACCCGAGCACATAATTGCGCGTCACCCCGTATTTCAAACACCGCGGACCACCTGCATTCGTCGCGATGTTCCCGCCGATGCTGCAATCTTTGAGGCTGGCCGGGTCGGGCGGATAAAAAAGCCCCTTGTTCCGCGCCGCTTCCTGCAAATGCCCGGTGATCACGCCCGGCTCGACCACCGCGACGAAATCCTCCGCGCTCACCTCCCTGATGCGGTTCATCCGCTCCATGGACAGCGCGATGCCTCCGCGCACGGGAACGCATCCTCCCACGTAGCCATAACCCGCCCCGCGCGTCGTCACGGGAACTTTTTCCCGCGACGCGATCTTCATCACGCCGGCAACTGACGCCGTCGAGCGCGCAAAAACCACCACGTCGGGCAATGTGCGGGCGAACCATTTGTCGCCCGCAGCCGCCTCGCGGGCTGCATCATCCATGCGCACGCCGTCGATCCCGGCGACCCGGCGCAGCTCGTCGATGATCTGCGCGTCCATCCGCGCCTACATACCCATGATCTCGTAGCCGCCGTCCACGTAGAGCACCTGACCGGTGATCGAGGCCGCGCCATCGCTGGCGAGAAACACGCCTGTCGCGCCAAGTTCGGAGGTTTCGCAGCTGCGCTTGAGCGGAGCATGCTCCTCGTAATGCTTCATCATGGATGATAATCCGGCGATCCCGCGCGCCGCCAGCGTCTGCACGGGTCCGGCGCTAATGCAATTCACGCGGATCTTTTTGGCGCCGAGATCGTAGGCCAGATAACGCGTCGAGGACTCCAGCGCCGCTTTGGCCACGCCCATCACGTTGTAGTGCGGCACGACTTTCACGCTGCCGAGATAGCTCATGGCGACGATGCTGCCGCCATCGGTCATCATCGGCGCCGCCGCGCGCGAAAGCGCGACGAGCGAATAAGCGCTGATATCCATCGCGGTGGAAAAAGCCGAACGCGATGTGGAAACAAAGTCGCCTTCGAGCGCTTCTTTCGGCGCAAACGCCACAGAATGGAGCAGAAGATCCAGCTTGCTCGTGTGGCCCTTCACCTTGTCGAAAAACGCCGCGATTTCTTCGTCCTTCGAAACATCGCACGGATAAACGGGGACATCCGCGCCGAATTCCGAGACAAGCTCCTCCACGTTCTCCTTCACCCGCTCGCCCTGGTAATTGAAGATGAGGTTCGCCCCCGCTTCTTTCCATGCCTTGGCGATGGCCCACGCAATGCTGCGTTTGTTGGCCACGCCGAAAACGACGCCCGTTTTGCCCGACAGAATTCCTTGGCTCATAAGGCGCAAATCATCGCCAATCCCGCGGCTTCAGGTCAAACCCGGACCGCACGAGCCCGACGCCGTGCTCAGTTGTCCGCTTTGACCAAGCGCCGAGCCGTGAACGGCGGCATGACGAAAGGTTCGGCTGCTTTCTTCACCTGCATGACAAGGGCCGGACCCTCCATGCGGAAAAGGCATCGCGGACGCGGTGACGAAGGCACGCTTTCTTCCGCGAAATCCCCGATCATCGGGTCGAAGCGGGAAAAGCTGCGGCACTGCAGACCGACCATTTCCTCATCGACGATGTAAGTGCCGGACATGCGCAATCCGCTCCCGCTCCCGCCCCCGCCCGGCGGCCGCCATGTCGCCTGCCACGTGCCATCCAACGCAAACTCATACAGCACTTCCGGCGCGTCGGGATCACGGTAAGACCCGGCAAGGCCGTCTGCCGACAGCGGCTCGAGCATTTCGGAGGATGTTCCGCCGCTCTGCCCTGCGACCACCATCTCCGCGGAAGGCGCCTCGGCAGCAGGCACCTCAGCAGCAGGCGGCGCGGCGGAATCCGCGGGCTTCGCAGCATCGGCACCAGGATGCGGCTTGCAGCCTGCACCGAACGCGCAAAGCGACACCGCGACAAAAGCTATTTTCCACATCGGCATAAACCACAACTTTTCCCTACCCCGCCCCCGCCCCCGCCAGCCCAATCCATTGCTCTTGCTCTCGCCGCGCGCATGCGGCATGAGTTCAGAGATCTTCAAACGTCCCCGTAGTTCAACGGATAGAACGAGGGTTTCTATCTGCCTCTTTGACAGGTGATGCTCTACAGAGTAAACAGACCACTGGAGCCCGCTTGACACATCCTGATATTGGCTTACTTTTGTGATTACCAGTGGCCAGCATCACCAAACATCCGAAGAGCAAATACTATTCCGCACGCTTCACCGACGCCCTCGGAAGACGTGTTTGCCGCAGCACCAAACAGACGCACCACAAGAAGGCGCAGGCGGTCGCCGATGCTTGGGAAAAGGCCGCGCTACAGGCCCGGCTTCACGAACTCACCCAAGCCGCCAGCACGAAGGTGCTCGGCGAATTGATGGAGCAAACGATGGGCGAGAGTCTCAATCGTCAGACCATTGCCGACACGCTCAGCGGATATGTCGAAGCCGCCCGAACAACGCTGCGGTCGCCGGCTACGGTCAAGCGATACGAGCCGGTGGTCACGAGTTTTCTCGCCGCCCTCGGCGCCGGGAGAATGTCGGCAAGCGTGGCAAGCCTGACCGCCGCAGAGATCGAGGTCTGGCACCGCAGCGAGATCGAGAAAGGAAAGAGCGCATCAACTGCCGACTACGGGCTCAAAGTCATTTCCGCGGCACTTGCCCGGGCTAAACGTTTGGGCCTGCTGCTGCACAATCCGGCCGAGGCCGTCCGGACTTTCGGGCATGCCAGCGAGTCGAGGCAGCCCTTCACCAATGCTGAGGTGGCGGGCCTGCTGAATGTCGCGTCTAAGGAATGGCGGGGCATGATTCTCTTGGCCGCTTGGGCCGGCCTGCGTCTGGCCGATGCTGCCGGCCTCACCTGGGCAAACGTGGACCTCGGGCAAAAGACCCTCACCTTCCGGCCGAGCAAGACCAGGCACAAAGACGGACAACCTCTCGTTGTGTCCATGTGCTCGGAGTTGGTCACGGCACTCGAGACTCTCCCTCAGGGGATCGGCGCTGCTCCCCTCTTCCCGAGCCTCCACGGCCGCAAGCCGGGATCGCACGGCGGACTCTCGAACGAATTTGCCCGCTTGATGAAGGCGGCCGGCATCGACCGCGAAAAGGGTCTGGAGAAGAAGGGCAAAGGCCGACAGACCCGGGCAAAAAGTTTCCACTCCCTGCGGCACACCATGATCTCGCGGATGGCCAACGCGGACGTGAATGCCGACGTGCGCAAGGCCATAGCCGGCCACTCGACGGATTCCGCGCACCGACGATACACCCACCTTTCGTTGGAGGCTCAACGCCAGGCGATCGAAAAACTTCCGTCGTTCACTGCCGGTCAACCTGCTTGAGGCAATACTATGACACACAAAACCTCCCCCACACGCTCCGAGGCCACGGCCCGGCTCAATTTGATGGTCCCGCGGGATGTTTGCGCACGGGTCATCCGACACCAAAACCAAACACACCAACCACCCATGAAACTACTACCACCCTACACGTTCACCTCGATGGCCGCCGCGGCGCCGCACTTTGTTCTCGGCTACGCTTTGCTTGCCTGGAGTCGCTTGGTCCGGGGTGCCCTGCGCATTGAGGAGCCACAGAGTTAGGCACACGCCTGAAGAGGAACCGATATGACCATTGAAGACGCCAGCAAGGAATCCGGCTTTTCGATCTATTCGCTCAGACTGGAATGCCGCCGTGGCTCATTCGAGGCCGATCAACCCCGAGGCCGGCGGGGGGGCTGGCAGATTGATGAAGATTCGTTTCGGTGCTGGCTCTTGCGCCGGAAGCTACGCACGGGCAACGCTCCGGCTCGGGCCAAGGCTCGCCGGCGCCTCATGGAGATGGGGATTCGGCCATGAAGCGCCGGCCGGCCAGTAAGCCCGGCAAGAAGACCAAACGGTCCGGCCGCGAAATTCTTGTTGGTAAAAACAGGCCCAAGCCTCGAGCGGGCCGGCGGGAACAGGCGGGCAGCCACCACCCGCTGTCTATGGAAGCCCAGGGGTTCAAGCTCTGCGCCCACTGGCCCGGGCTGTTCAGCCT
>VEQL01000065.1 GCA_018883245.1 Chthoniobacterales bacterium | reverse complement strand
GGGCGAACAATATGTTTTTTACAAGGCGCTTATCCAGTTCGCCGGCGGCTTCGTCCACCTGCAGCACCACCACCGCGAACCGCAACACCGCATCCACGGCAAGCGCCTCCGCCCTGCCGCGCGTTTGCTACGGCGCTCGGCGGCATTGCTCGATGGATTTCCCGCCGACTACGCTGGCCTCGCGTTGAATGAGGTCATCGCCATTGCCCTGCAAACCGCGGCAAAGCTGGAAACATCGTCCTTCGCCACCAACCCGTGGCATCCCGACCATGCACCCGTGCTGGTTTCGCCGGCTTGAGCGTCAGCGAAGCATCCGCACGTTGCCGTGCGCATACCGCAGCTCCTGATGCGGAAAAATCGGGAGATCCTCGCGCGTTTTATCCGTCACGCCGCGAGCGGCGACGCTCTTCCCGCTCGATCTCCAACTCGGTGTCGAGCACGCCGTGCATTTTTGGCGTCTTGTCGGGCGGCTGAAGCACGCGCCAGACGCACCACGCAAAAAAGCCCGTCGTTCCCCCCACCGAGACGAGCATGACGATCCAACCGGCAATGCTCACGGCTTTTCCTCCTGCGCTTCCCAACGCTTCACCGCCGTGCGTATCCACCAAAGGAAAAGCGCGAACACGCCCAGCAAAAAGAGGATCGACCACCGCACCGTCGCGTCATCGCGGAAACTCTGCACGTAACCGCCGACCTTCTGCCACGCCCAGAGCGCGAAAATGGCCAGCAGATAAACCGGCGAGACATATTTGACGGCGAGCGCAAACACGCGCGGCACCCGCATCTCGGCGCCGCGGTCCATTTCCTCCAGACCCCGCCGCGTCCCGAACACCCACCCGAAGAGCAAAGTCTGGATGGTGGCGAGAAGGAAAATGCAGAAAGTCCCGACCCAAAAATCGAAGGTGTCCAAAGCCACGAGATTTTTGCTGAACCACACGACGAACAGGGTGCCCGCGGAGCCCACGCCGCAAAGGACCGCCACGGCGCGCGAACGGCTGAGCCCGAGACCTTCTTCGAGGAAGGCGATGGCGGGCTGCAGCATCGAGAGGGAGCTGGTGATGGCAGCCAGAAAGAGCAGGAAGAACCAGAGAAATCCGACCACCCTGCCGAGCGGCATGTGCTCGAACACCAGCGGCAGCGTGTTGAAACCCAGCGCGAAAGTCCCGCCCGCGGCACCCGCGGCACCGAGAAAAACAAAAGCCGCCGGGATGGTGATCATCCCGCCGAGTGAAACCTCGAAAAACTCGTTGCCCGCCACGGCCGTGGTCGAGCTGAGCGCGATGTCATCCTTGGGCTTGAGATAGCTTGCGTAGGTGATGATCACCCCGAACCCCACCGAGAGCGAAAAAAAGATCTGCCCGGCCGCTTCCATCCACATCTCGCCGTTGGCCAGCGCCTTCCACAGCGGGATGTTTTCCACGTGCGGATTCCACATTTCGCCCAAGCCGGCGAGCACGTTCAACTCGGGCTTGGACGGATCCGGCGTGCCGAGCGTGAGAACGCGCACAAGCACCAGCACGGCGCAAACGGCGAGCGTCGGCATGGCCCAGAGGCAGAACTGCTCGATGCCGCGCGTGAGCCCGCGGTTGATGAGGAAAAAATTCAGCGCGATGCAGAGGACGAGGACGAGAAAGGGCGCACCGAGGAGATTGGAAAACACCGAGCCGTTTTCGCCGAGCCCCACATAACTTTTGAAGAAGCCCTCGTAGGAGGCGGGGTCTGTCCCCATGCTCATCGTCCCCGTGAGGTAATGCCACGCGTAGCCGAGACACCACGACTCGACGAAGACGTAATACATGTAGATCACGACCGGAACGACCAGACCGAGCACACCGGCGTAAGGAGCAGCACGGTTTTTCCAGATGGCTCGGAAAATTCCCGGCGTGGAGTGGAAGCCGAGCGATCCGCCGTGGCGACCCATGGCCCACTCGGCCCACGCCAAGGGCAAACCCAGGACGAAGAGCGAGACAAAGTAAGGGATCATGAAAATCCCCCCGTCGTATTGGGCGGCGAGACCGGGGAAGCGCAGGAAGTTGCCGAGACCCACGGCGCTGCCGGTCACCGCGAGGATGACACCGATCTTGCTCGACCAGTTTTCCTTCGCCGGCCCGCTCATGGTCGCGGCCTATTTCGCTTTGCCCTGCGAGGCAACCGCAGCCATGGCCGCGGCGATGGCCTCCTGGTCGCCAAGGTAGTAATGGCGCAGCGGCTTGAGCTTGTCGTCGAGTTCGTAAACCAAAGGCACACCCGTCGGGATGTTGAGCTTGAGCACTTCCTCCTCGGAGAGGTCGTCGAGGTATTTGACGAGGGCTCGCAGCGAGTTGCCGTGCGCGGCAATGACCACCTTCTTGCCGGCGCGCACCTGCGGAGCGATGACCTCGTGCCAGTAAGGCAGGAAACGATCAACGGTATCTTTCAGGCATTCGGTGAGAGGAAGATCGCTTTCGGGGAGACCCTTGTAGCGCGGATCGAACCCCGGCCAGCGTTCGTCGGTTTTCTCCAACGGCGGGGGCGGAATGTCATAGCTGCGGCGCCAGACAAGCACCTGGTCCTCGCCGTATTTCGCGGCCGTTTCCGATTTGTTGAGGCCCTGCAGCGCGCCGTAATGCCGCTCGTTGAGCCGCCACGATTTCTCGACAGGGATCCAAAGTTCATCCAGTTCGTCGAGGACGATCCACAGCGTGCGGAGCGCGCGCTTCAGCACAGAGCAATAAGCGATATCGAAGGAATACCCCTCGCCGCGCAGGAGCTTGCCGGCGTTTTTCGCCTCCTCGCGACCCTTGTCCGTGAGATCGACATCCGTCCAACCGGTGAAGCGGTTTTCCTTGTTCCACGTGCTTTCGCCGTGCCTGAGCAATACGATTTTGTGCATAAGAACTCCCTCGCGCCGACGCGGCGGATTGAATTTTGTCGAATGCCGTCTATAGGGAATCACTCCGCGCGAGGCAAGGCCGCGCGGCCCGTCCATGAAAACGCTCTACCTTATCCGCCACGGCGAAACCGACCACAACGCCGGCGATCTGGCCATGGGGCAAACGGACGTCCCGCTCAACGAGCGCGGACACGGCCAGGCCCGGCAGACGGCGGAATGGCTGCGCCGCTATCCCGTCGGACGCATTGTCAGCAGCGACCTCCAGCGGGCCATGGACACGGCAGCCCCGCTCGGCGCGGCCCTCGGGCTCGCGGTGGAGCCGGACCCGCGGCTGCGCGAATTGTGCTTCGGCATTTTCGAGGGCAAGCGCATCGACGACTGCGCACGCGAGCACCCCGCGCTTGTGGAGCAATGGAAAGGAGGGTCGTTCGACTTCGCCCCACCCGGCGGCGAGACGCGGCGCTCCCTCATGGCGCGCACGCTGGCCGTCTTGGACGAGTTGCTGGCGGCACCGCAGGATCACATCGCCGTGTTCACCCACGGAGGCACACTCACCGCGCTGCACACGCACATGCTCGAGCAGGACCATCCGCACCCGCGCGAACGCATCCACCGTGCATTCCGGTTCCAAAACGGATCGGTGAGCATGGCGGTCCGCGCCGGCAACCACTGGCGGTTTCTCGTGGTCAACTCGACCTTCCATCTCGCCGGCGAGCCGCGGCAGTTGCTTTATTGAACCGCGCGCCCGCGCGCGGCATCATCGCCCCATGCGCATCGTCCGACCACGCGACAAAAACTACAAAAGCGTCCTCCGCGCGCTCGACCGCCGTGCCTTGGCGGATCCTTCGGTCGAGAAAACCGTGCGCGCCATCGTCGCCGCGGTGGACAAAGAAGGAGACGCCGCGCTTTTGCGCCTGACGAAAAAATTCGGAGGTCCGAAACTTGCCGCATCGCAACTCCGCGTCCCGGCGCGCGATTTGTCCGCCGCGTGGCGCGGCCTCGACGCACCGACCCGCCGCGCCTTGCAGGCGGCGCACCGCAACATCCGGACCTTCGCGCTCAAAAGCCTGCGGCGCGACTGGTCCGTCCGCAACGCCCAAGGGGCGCGCACCGGCGAACGCTTCGATCCTTTCCGCCGCGTAGGCATCTACGTCCCGGGCGGCACCGCGCCGCTGGTCTCCACCGCGCTCATGACCTGCACCCTCGCCGCCGCGGCAGGGGTGAAAGAAATCGTCGCGGTCACACCGGCCGGGCCCGACGGAAACGTCAGCCCCGCGCTGCTGGCCGCGTTGCATCTGGCGGGGGCGACGGAAGTTTACCGCGTCGGCGGCGCGCAAGCCGTGGCCGCGCTCGCACTCGGAACGAAAACCATCGCACCCGTGGAAAAAATTTTCGGACCCGGCAACAGCTACGTGGTCGAAGCCAAACGCCAGCTCTTCGGACGCGTGGCCATCGACCTGCTGCCCGGGCCCAGTGAGGTGCTCGTCATCGCCGACCGCACCGCCAATCCTGCGTGGGTCGCCGCCGACCTGCTCGCACAGGCGGAGCACGGACGCGACAGCGCGGCGGTGTTGCTCACCGACTCGCGCGAGGTCCTGGCAGCAACGGCGAGCGAAGTCGAAAAGCAGGCCCGCACCCTGCCGCGCGGGAAGATCCTGAGAGACTCGCTGAAGAACGCCCTCCTGATCCTCGTCCCGTCAATGGCCGAGGCCGTCCGCGCGGCGAATGACTTCGCCTCCGAACACGTTTCGCTGCAGGTCAAGGATCCGCGGACCATCGCACCGCGCATCCTCACCGCGGGCGCCATTTTCCTCGGCGGCTATTCGCCGGTGGCCGTCGGCGATTTTCTCGCGGGCCCGAGCCACGAGTTGCCGACCGGAGGAGCCGGAAAATCTTTCGCCGGACTCACCGCGGACCAATTCCAACGCCGCACCAGCCTGGTTGAACTCGACCGGAGCGCGCTCGCACGCTCGGCCCCGCTCGTCGAGGCGTTCGCCCGCGTGGAAGGCCTCGAGGCCCACGGACGATCGGCACGCATACGCTTGGCATGATCTGGCGCACGGCCCGCCGCACGTTCGACCTTGCCGACGGCGGGATCATCATGGGCATCGTCAACGTGACGCCCGACTCGTTTTCCGACGGCGGGTCCTTCGCCAAGGTGGAGGACGCGGTGCGGCACGGCCTTCGCCTCGCGGAGGAAGGCGCAGCGATCCTCGACATCGGAGGCGAATCGACACGCCCGGGTGCGGCACCCGTGGAGGCCGCGGAAGAAATCCGCCGTGTCGTGCCGGTGATTGAGAAACTCGCGCGTGGCACCCACGTCGCGCTGAGCATCGACACATCGAAGGCCGCGGTGGCCCGCGCAGCGATCGGAGCCGGCGCGGAAATCGTCAACGATGTCACCGCCTTGCTCGGAGACGAAGGCATGGCTTCGGTGGTCGCGGAGCACAAAGCCGGTGTTGTTCTCATGCACATGCAGGGCACGCCGCGCACGATGCAAAACGCCCCGCATTACGACGATGTGGCGCGCGAGGTGCTGGGATTTTTGGGCTCGCGCATCGAAGCCGCGCTGGATGCGGGGATCCCGAGCGAAAACATTGCTGTCGATCCGGGCATCGGCTTCGGCAAAACCGCGGAGCACAACCTGCAACTCATTGCCGCGATGGAGTCCTTCGCCGCGCTCGGGCGACCCGTTCTCCTGGGTGCTTCGCGAAAATCGTTCCTCGCCGCCGCCGCCGGTTGCACGGATACCAACGATCGCGACATCCCCACCGCCGCCCTCACAGCCCTCGGACGCGAACGCGGTGCGCACATTTTCCGCGTGCACGCTGTGCGTCCGAACTTGCAGGCGCTGCGCCTTGCGGAGGCACTCTCATCCGCAAGGTAGGTCGCGGCGTCCCTGACGCACCGCGGTTCTTTCCTCAACCCCCCCCCATCCCTCGCCTCCGCTAAGCCCCGACCCAATCGCGGTAACGGATCACACGGCGTGCGGCCGCCGCTTTGCGCGCCAACCGCAGAGCCTGCGCACGGATCTGATCGTGCTCCCAATCGGGCGGGTGCAAACCGAGGCGCAAAAGCGGGCGGTTGCAAAGACGCCAGGCCAGTTGCGCGTTCCATGCCAGACTCGCCTGACGTCGCCACGCGCTGCGCACGCTGTAAACGAGCGACTGTGAAGGCGTCCATTCGTCCGTGCGGAGATCGAGCACGCCCCCGAGCAACGTCGTGTAGGCAAACCCGAGGTTGCGCGCCGCATCGCGCGCCTCGTCGCCGAGCAGCCACGCCGGGGCGATGAAACCCGGAACTTCGAGGCCCGCGCCGGTGAGCATTTCCCGGCCGTCTTCCATCCTTTCGCGCGCGTCCGCGTAGCTCAGATCGTAAAACTCCCCCTCGCCCGCCGTGTAATGCTCGGTGAGCAAATGCTGCAACCATCCGCCGCCGGACTGTTCGCGGCGGTGGAAAAAACCGTGCAGCACAATCTCGTGCCCGGCCGATTGCAGACCGCGCAGCCACGCGAGAAAATCCGGATGGTCCACCAAGCTTCCGCGGCGGTGGTGGTCGGGCACAACCAGCAGCGAAGTGATCCGGACGCCGTGGCCGGCGAGGTCCCCGAGCATTTTTTCCACCGCGGGGCGGGTCCAAGGACTTACGTCGTGGATAGAGACCGCGAAGGATTCCGCGCGACGTCCGCTCATTTGATCTTCCCCCATTCCATGCTAAGAGTGCATCCTCTCATAACTGTGTCGCAAAACGATCCCAATTCACCAAGAAACCGCGGGCCGCGCGGGGAAGAACCTCAATTCAACTGGCGGGGGTTGCTGCTCTTCGCTGTGGCCTTCGCCCTGATCGGTGGCGCCCTGGTTTTCCGGGAGGGCAACCTCGCTCCCACCGATGACCTCAGCTACCCGAAGTTCTCCGAGTTGCTCGCCGCCGGAAAAATCGTCTCCACGGCCGAGCGTCCGCTCGAACTGATCGTCGAGGAAGGACGCAACACGCAGACTCTCTCGGGCTATTACCGCAAAAGCGTCACCGTCCCGCCCGCGAAAGAACCGGAAGAACGCCTCGCCGCTTTCAAGACCCAGGTTTTCATGCCCTTCAACGGCGAGTCCGTGGAAAAACAACTCAAGGACGCCGGCATCACACCCGCTGTGCGCGCCGAGTCGAACCTGCTCGCCACCACGCTCGTGGGCCTGCTGCCCATCGCCATATTCCTGATCCTGCTTTATTTCATCTTCCGCTCGCAGATCAAAATGGCCGGACGCGGCGCGCTCAACTTCGGCAAGAGCAAAGCCCGCATGATGGCGCGCGAGAAAAACAAGATCACTTTCAAGGACGTCGCCGGCGTGGAAGAAGCCAAAGAAGAAGTCTCCGAACTCGTCGATTTCCTCAAGGACCCGAAAAAATTCCAGAAGCTCGGCGGACGCATCCCCAAAGGTGTGCTCATGGTCGGCCCCCCGGGAACGGGCAAAACGCTCCTTGCACGCGCCATCGCCGGAGAAGCCGATGTCCCGTTTTTCTCCATCAGCGGCTCGGACTTCGTCGAAATGTTCGTCGGCGTCGGCGCCTCGCGCGTCCGCGACATGTTCGAGCAGGGACGCAAAAGCGCGCCGTGCCTCATCTTCATCGACGAAATCGACGCCGTCGGTCGCCATCGCGGACACGGCATGGGTGGCGGACACGACGAGCGCGAGCAGACGCTCAATGCGCTGCTCGTCGAGATGGACGGCTTTGACGCTCAGGACGGCGTGATCATCATCGCCGCGACCAACCGCCCCGACGTCCTCGACCCTGCGCTGCTTCGCCCCGGACGTTTCGACCGGCAGGTGACCGTCAATCTTCCCGATGTGCGCGGTCGCGAGGAAATCCTCAGGGTCCACGCGAAGAAAGTGAAAGTGGCCGACACGGTCGATCTCGCGGTCATCGCCCGCGGCACGCCGGGCTACTCCGGCGCCGAGCTGGCGAATGTCATCAACGAAGCCGCGCTCCTCGCTGCGCGCAAAGGACTCAAAGCCATCACCACACGGGAACTCGAAGAAGCCCGGGACAAAGTCCGCTGGGGCAAAGAGCGCCGCAGCATGG
Source organism: Chthoniobacterales bacterium (assembly GCA_018883245.1). Taxonomy (NCBI): domain Bacteria; kingdom Pseudomonadati; phylum Verrucomicrobiota; class Spartobacteria; order Chthoniobacterales; species Chthoniobacterales bacterium. Next base: position 1,174 of record VEQL01000065.1, on the reverse strand, counting down.
CGATCAGCGAAAAAGAAAAAGAAGTCACCGCCTACCACGAGGCGGGGCACGCCTTGCTGCTGGAGTTGCTCGAACACACCGCGCCGCTGCACAAGGTGACGATCATCCCGCGCGGACCGTCCCTCGGCTCGACCATGTGGCTGCCGGAGGAGGACAAATACAACACGCGCCGCAAGGAATTGCTCGACCACCTTGTTGTCATCATGGGCGGACGCGTGGCCGAGGACATCGTGTTCGGCGACGTGACCAGCGGCGCACGCGGCGACATCAAGCAGGCCACCGGCATCGCCCGCAAGATGGTCTGCCAGTGGGGCATGAGCGACAAACTCGGCATGATCGAATACGGCGAGGGCGACGAGCACCTTTTCCTCGCCCGCGATTTCACCCGCATGCGCGATTACAGCGAAGCGACCGCACAGGCCATCGACGCCGAGGTGAAATCCCTCATTGACGAGGCTTACGCGCGCGCCACGCAACTGCTCACGGCCAACCGCAAGCAGCTCGACCTCATCGCCAAGGCGCTCCTCGAATTCGAGACCCTCGAGGGCTCGCAGATCCGCGACCTCATCGAGCACGGCGAGATGAAAAATCCCCCGCCGCGCGAACCGACCCCGCCGCCGCTTCCGCCCGAAGTCGCCCCGGCCAAGGCGGAGGACAAAAAGAACGAAGGCACGCTGCCCGGCGATTTGGCCCCGGTCCCGGCATAGGCCTTACCCGCACCCAACGAGCCGGCGGGCGGTTTGCAGGCTGTCGATGTCGCCGACCGTCTTGTCGCGGCGCAATCGCTTGATGCGCGGAAAACGCAGCGCCAAGCCGCTCGGATGACGCGTGCTGGACTGGATGGAGTCGAAAGCGACCTCGATGACCAACTCAGGTTCCACCTCGTGCAGGCGTCCCTTCACACGCCTCACACGTTCGAGAAACCACGGGGTCAGTTCGGCGATCTCTTTGTCGGTGAGGCCGGAGTAGGCTTTTCCGATCGTCAGGAGCGCGCCGCCTTCCTCGTCGCGCACGGCAAACGTGTAATCGCTCAACACCTCGCGTCTGCGCCCGTGGCCGTATTCCACGCCGGTCACGACGACATCGAGCGTGGCAAATTCTTTTTTCAATTTGATCCACGACAACCCGCGACGCCCGGGCGTGTAGGCGCTTTCCGGATCTTTGCAGACAAGCC
>VEQL01000064.1 GCA_018883245.1 Chthoniobacterales bacterium | reverse complement strand
ACTTCAGACTGCCTCGATGGTTCCCGGTAAAGCTTCTTGCCGCAGAAATTCAATGAGCTCCGTCCGCGAAGGGCTGCGTGCGTTGCGGACAAAGAATCCGGACACGCCGCAGCCGAGAGCGAGGGAGTCTTCCGGTGTTCCGCCGGCGAGGAGACCGAGGCAGTAGCCCGCGTTGAAGCGGTCGCCTGCGCCGGTGCTTTTCAGGGGATGCTCGCAAAACGGGCCCTGCGCCGAGAACGCGCCGTCCGAGCCCGCGGAGACGGCGAACCTCAGCTTGTGAATGACTGCCGTTGAAATGCCGATTTTGGCCTGCAACTGCCCGGCCAGTCGCATCGCATCGTCGGCCTCCTGCGCCGGATGAAGTCCGAGTAGCCGCGCGAGGATGTTGGCCTCGTTGCCGTTGAGGCCAAGGGTGACGTCGCCGCACGATTGCAGAAGCGGCAGGGTTTCCACCATGGCGAGAATGTCCGCCGATGACCGGCTCGACGGGTCGACAAGGTCGATGAAGAAGTGCGGGCGCCGCCCCAGCTTCGCATAGATTTCGTTGTGCAGCAGCCGCCACACCGAGGTCATATGCGGATACAAAGTCCAGTCGGTGAGCGCGATGATGGCCGCCTCGCGGCAAGAAGCCAGATAGTCGCCATCGGCCAGCCGACGCGCGATGTCTTCCGCGGTGAATTCCGCAAGCTGCTTCACCGCGCTGAACATCAGTTTGCCGTCGGTGAACTCGAACGCCAGCGTGCGACCGGGCTCGCGCCCCCACGACACGGCTTTGCGGAAACGTGTGGTCGTCTCCGCGAACGCCGGGTGGGCGGGCTCGCCGAGCGTGGCATAGCAATCCACCGGGATACCCAGAGCCGCAAGGCCGTCGCCCAGGTTGACTGCGCATCCGCCGGGATGCACCGCGGTGATGATGATTTCCCGCAGACTGCTGCGACCGGCCGCGGCTGAGAGCAGGCTGGCAAAGGTCCCGATGTCGGGGACCGGCGAGAATTCCTCCAGCGACGTCCGCTCGGCCACCACGCTGATCATTTCGTCGACGAATCCGTCGAACCCGACCACGACGGGTGGCGGAACCTCGGGAAGGGATTCGAGGACACGCAGGGCGTTGGCGGTGTTCATTTGTCGCTGAGCAGCCGGATGCGCGCGGGTTCATCCTCATCGACTTCGGGGAAACGGCCGATGTCCGGATTCACGAAAAAGTTGTCGTTGGCATCGTCGTTCGCGGTGGAAACCTCGCCGATGATGCAATCCGCGCCGCCTGCCCAGAACGCGTGGTAAATCCCCGGGGTCAGCGTGATTCGTTCCCCGGCTTGGAGGGTCAGGGTTTCCCCGCTGCAACAGGTCCGCAAGCTTCCGTTGACCCGGACGGGAAAATCCGTGCCGCGTTCCGTTTTCTCCGGATGCCCGGACCAGAGTTCGAGCACGAGGGACCCGTGACGGCAGATGATGTCCTCCTTTTTCCGCGCGTGCGTGTGCAGGGGGGTCGTCTGTCCGGCGCGCGCATACATGAGTTTTTCGCAATACTCGGGCTCCTCCGCGAGGTTGATCAGCACGAGGCCGAAGCGCTCGAAGTCACCTAGCCCGAAGTCCGTGATGTCCCAGTGTGGCTGCGGCGGCAAGGCCCAGCCGTGCCGGGCGAAACACCCGGCGGCCTCGTGGTAGATTTCGTTGATTTGGCTTCGTTTCATGGGTTTTTCAGAAAATCAGTGTCGGCCTTCGCAATTACCCGGCAGCCGTTGTCCGAAGCGAGCACGATACCGCCGGGCGCGCGAGTGATGGATCTGACCCTGCCGAACTTCGCGGGGATCGCGGCCACGCCCATGATGTAGTTCACCGTGAGAGGCGCGGCCTTTTTCAATTTCACGCACGTTGCATAGCCCATGCGGCTGACCGGATTCGGGCCCGCGGATTCCGCCAGTCCGTAGTGGAAGTAGGAGGTCACATCCTCGATTCCCATCACGCGGTCATGGCGTCCGTTCCAAGGTGGGTAATGCCGCCCCGCGTTCGAGATCCAGAGGATGGTGCTGCGGAGGATGCGGGGATCTTTGAGCGAGAACCACACATAGCGCTCCTTCGGGAAGGTCACCGCGGACCACGCGAAGTCGGGCTCGCTTTCATGCACGAGCATAACGAGATCCTCGAACCCGCGGCGGGCGGGATATTTCTCCAGATCGGCAAAATTCCCGTCCGTTGTCGCGACCCTGCTCAGCCGGGTGAACCGACTGCCCGGCTTCAGACTTTGGTAGCCGCCAACCGCCGGGGACTCAAAAGGCTCCGGTGCCACCTGCGCGAAGAGGATGCGGCTCGAGGAGACGATCCCGGACCCGGGCACTTCCGGGAATTTGAGCATTGCATGGTGACCGAAACTCATCGGGCCCTCCATCTCCGAGAGCAAATGACGGCAATACAGATTCGTCTCGCCTGCCTTGAGGCGGATCGATTTGTGGACGCGTCCGGGGCGCGATGTGGTTTCCATCGTCCAATGCCATGCGCTCCAAACTTGCCCCCCCTCACAGCTTCGCAGTTTCCACTTCGCGTTGGCTGGGTCTCCGTGCGGGGGGTGTTTCTCCCCACGCCAGCTGGTTTCGTTGCCTCCGAAAGGCGCGCAGAAGAAGTCTCCGCGCAAGCTTTTCAGCATCGCCGGTGTGCCCGGCGGAAGCTTTTCCCGCGCCCAAGGAGCGACGGAAAACGGCTCAACGACACGGCCGGCCAGATGGAATTTTACCGGGGCGAGGTGACCGCCCTGCTCCGTCACGGCGGCAGTGACTTTATCGGAGGACAGCAGCCATGACGGCTGCCCGAGAATCGTGTGCTTGGAGGGACGTTTCGGTTTCATTCAGAACAATGCCTGCGGAGTCTAGCGGTGGTTCATCTTGTTGGCGGTGAGTTGCATGTCCTGCTGGAGCGGGCGGCGCGGCCGGATGCCGGTCTTATGCCGAACACATTGATCGGGTCGTTTCATGCGATGTGGGTCTTTGTCGTCTTCGGGCGGAATTGCGCCGGCGGTTTGCGGTCGGTGACGAAGTCGTGGATGTCCGCCCAAGAGGCGAAGCCCACGGCCGCGGCAGACGCCCATTTCCCGGCGTCGCAGAGCAGAATGCTGCGACGGGCGTTGCGAATCCACGACGCCTTGATGTCGCGCTCCAGTAATTCGGTGGTGCCCGGGCCCGAAACAGGATCAAGGCCGGAGGCCCCGATCAGCGCGAGGTCGGCCCTGAGGCCGGACGTTCCCGGGGCAGCCAGGGGACCGACGAGGGCTCCGCTCAAAGAACGGCGCTCGCCACCAATGACGATGAGCTTGGCGCGGAACTGCTCGTGCCCCGCGATCACCGGGAGCGAATTCGTGATGATCATCAGATCCGGCCGGGATCTCAAAAGGCGTGCGGCTTCGAGGCAGGTCGTGCCGCTGTCGATGAAGACGATGGCTCTCTCGGGAATCAAGGTCGCCGCCATGGCGGCGATTCTCCGCTTGGCTTGCACCGCGGAGCGGGATTTTTGCAGCAAGCTCGGCTCGACGGAGGCGACCGTCGGGTGGAGGACCGCCCCGTGGACGCGCACGACAAGATCCTGCCTTTCCAAGAAATCAAGGTCGCGCCGCAGCGTCGCCGAGGACGCCCCGGTGGCGGATTGTAATTCGGCCGATCCGGCCCTCTGGCGCTTATCGAGGATGGCCAGAATTTTTTGGTGCCGAGCATGAGCGAGCATGAGCGATCGATATACTATTGCCTAAGTCCGTTCACAAGCTAACAATCAACGAGTCTGTGGCAACCGAGACCTTAAGCCCCGGGGCAGTCCCGGAGCCGGGGGCAAAACTCTCCGCAGATCAACAAGCTTTATGAAACCATACCGACTGAACCGTCTCTTCAACGCAAAATCCGGCCGCTGTTTCGACGTGGCCATCGACCACGGGTTTTTCAACCAGCCCGGATTTCTCACCGGGATCGAGGACATGCAACGTGCCGTCGACACGGTGGTGCAGGCCGGGCCCGATGCCGTGCAGTTGACCACCGGGCAGGCGCGGCATTTGCAGAAGATTCCCGGCCGGCAGAAGCCGTCGTTGGTGCTGCGGACGGATGTGGCCAACGTTTACGGGAAGGAACTGCCGTTGGAAGCGCTCAGCGTGATGATTGCCGAGCCGGCGCTGCAGGCCGTGCGTCTCGATGCCGCCTGCATGTGCGTGAATCTGTTCCAAATCCCGAACGCGCCGGGCGTGACCAACCAGTGCATCGAGAATATTTGCGCGTTGAAATTGGAAAGCGACGAATACGCCATGCCCATGATGGTCGAGCCGCTCGTTTTCCGTCCGAACAGCGAGGCCGGCGGCTACATGGTTGACGGCGATTTGGTGAAGATTCAGCACCTGGTGCGTCAGGCCGTCGAGCTGGGGGCCGACGTTATCAAGGCCGACCCGACCGACGATGTCTCCCTCTACCACAAGGTCGTCGAGGCGGCCGGTGGCATTCCGGTTCTGGTCCGGGGCGGGGGACGGGCGCCGGACGAGGAAATCCTCGCGCGCACCGAGGAACTGATCAAACAGGGTGTTTCCGGCATCGTTTACGGCCGCAACGTGGTCCAGCACGCCAACCCGGCCGGCATGGTGGCGGCACTCATGGCCATCGTGCACGACGGAGCCACGGCGAAGCAGGCAGCCAAGCATCTCTCCTCCAAATGAGCACGCTGCGTCTCGGAATCATCGGGGGCGGTCTGATGGGCCGCGAAATGGCGTCGGCGGTCAGCCGCTGGTGCGCGCTGGAGGATGTCGGCGTCGGTTGCGAAATCACCGCGGTCTGCGATCTGGCGCCGGCCGCGCGGGATTGGTTCGGGCGTTTGCCTTCTTTGCGCCTGTCCACCGCCGACCACCGCGAATTGCTGGCCAGCAAGGACGTCGATGCGGTCTATGTCGCCGTCCCGCACCAGCTGCACGAGAAGATTTACCTCGATGTGCTCGAAGCGGGCAAAGATTTGCTGGCCGAAAAGCCCTTCGGAATCGACCTGGCCGCGGCGCGCAAAATCGCGGCGCGAGCCGAAGAACTCGGCCGCTTCGTCCGCTGCAGTTCGGAATTTCCGTTCCTGCCCGGCGCGCAGCGCGTTTTCGAATTCGCCCGGGAGGGGAAGCTGGGGCGTCCGCTCGAAGTGCGCTCGGCCTTCCTCCACTCCAGCGATCTGGACCCGTCCAAGCCGGTCAACTGGAAGCGCCAAGTCGCGACCTGCGGCGAAATCGGCGTGATGGGCGACCTCGGCATGCACGTCATGCACTTGCCCCTTCGCCTCGGGTGGAAGCCGCTTCGTGTTTATGCGCAGTTGCAGAAAGTTTACACGCAACGTCCCGATGGCAGAGGTGGCATGGCACCGGCCGACACTTGGGACAACGCCATGCTGCACACCGACGTCTCCGTGCTCGGCGACCAAATCCCGATGCGTCTGGAAATGAAGCGGCTTTCTCCCGGTGACACCAACAGCTGGGTGATCGAGGTTCTCGGCACCGATGGCGGAGCCCGCTTTTCGACCAAGGATCCCAAGGCCCTCTGGCTTTTCCGGCGCGGCAAGGAACAATCCTGGGAACGCATCGACCTCGGTTTCGCCATGCCTTTCAAGACCGTCACCGGAGGCATCTTCGAACCGGGCTTTCCCGACATCCTGCAGCAAATGCTCGCCGCGTTCGCGGCGGAGCGGGCGGGCAATCTTGCTGCCCGCTTCGGCTGTGTCAGGCCGGAGGAAGCGGTTGCGGTGCACGAGGTGTTCGCCGCCGCGCTGCAGTCGGAGCGAGAGGGGCGTGCTGTTCCGCTCGCGGAGACATGAAACAACGACACGCCCGCAACTCCATTTCCATCTCGTGACATCCAACCTCAAACCTGTCTCATCATCGTGACAGCAAATCCTTCGGGGTCGGAATCCTTCTTCCCGCAGCAATTGCGTGGATGCGTGCCCGGGCTGGAGGTCCACGATTCGCCGGAGCAACGGGCGGCTTACGCTTACGACGGCACCGCGGCCCTGCGCGCGGAACCTGCGGCCGTCGTTTTTCCGATCGATACCGCCCAGGTGTCCGGCGTGTTGAAGTTTGCCACCGCGCGGCGGATCCCCGTGGTCACGCGCGGTTCCGGCACCGGTTTGAGCGGGGGGAGTGTCCCGGTGGATGGATGTCTCGTCCTGTGCCTGACCAAAATGAACCGCATCATAGAGGTCGACGCGGAAAATCTCACGCTCTTGGCCGAGGCCGGCGCGGTCACTGCGGATGTCGCGGCGGCCGCCGCGGGGGTCGGTCTTTTTTATCCGCCGGACCCGGGCTCGATGAAGATTTCCACCATCGGCGGCAATGTCGCGGAGAACTCCGGCGGTCTTCGCGGACTCAAATACGGCGTGACGCGCGACTATGTCATGGGGCTCGAGGTTGTGTTGCCGGATGGCGAGGTCATGTGGACCGGCAACAAATGCGTCAAGGATGTGGCGGGCTACACCTTGCGCGATCTCTTCATCGGTTCGGAGGGAACCCTGGGCATCATCACCAAAGTCCTGCTCAAGCTGATCCCGCCGCCCGCCGCGCGCAAAACCATGCTGGCGGTCTATGACAACATGGAGAACGCGGCCAGGACGGTGTCTGCCATCATCAAAGCCAAGATCATCCCCTGCACCCTGGAGTTCCTCGACAAGGTCACGATCAATTGCGTGGAGGATCACGCGGGGATCGGTCTGCCGCGCGAGGCCGAGGCCCTGCTCCTCATCGAAAGCGACGGGCATCCGGCCGCGGTGGAGGAAGAGGCCGCCGCCATGCTCGCCATCGCCAAGGCCAACGGGGCGGGGGAAGTGAAAATAGCCGCGACTGCCGAAGAAGCCGCGTCGCTCGCGGCGGCCCGCCGCACCGCCTTTTCCGCCCTGGCCCGGGTCGGGCCGACGACGATCCTGGAAGACGCCACGGTGCCGCGCAACCGTTTGCCGGAGATGGTCCGCTGCATCCAGGAAACGGCCCGCCGCCACCATCTCAAGATCGGCACCTTCGGCCATATGGGCGACGGCAATCTGCACCCGACCTTTTTGACCAACGAGAAAAACAAAGAGGAAATGCACCGCGTGGAGTTGGCCATGAAGGAGATCTTCGCGCGGGCCATCGAGCTCGGCGGCACGATCACCGGCGAACACGGTGTGGGTTTGGCCAAAAAAGATTTCCTGCCCGCCGCCGTCGGCGAGTTGAACGTCGGGGTCATGCGGAGCATCAAGGCGGCCTTCGATCCGCAGGGGATTTTGAACCCCGGGAAAATTTTCGACCCGCTGCCGTGAGCGAGCTCGCCCTCAAGTCGCTCGATTACCCGGTGCTCCAGCAGTGCATGCACTGCGGGATGTGTCTTCCGACCTGTCCGACGTATGACCTGACGAAACTCGAGCAGCACAGCCCGCGCGGCCGCATCGCTCTCATGCGGGCCATCGCCGACGACCACTTGGAGCTGGGGCCCGCGTTCGGCGAGGAGATGTCCTACTGCCTCGGCTGTCTGGCCTGTGAAACCGCCTGCCCGGCCGGGGTGGACTACGCCCATCTTTTCGAAGTGGCGCGGGCCGACGTGGAAAAATCCGGTGTCATGGACAACCCGGTGCGCTCGTCGATTCGCACAGCCTTGCTCAAAATTCTTTTCACCCATCCGCGGTTGCTGCGACTCGTCGGGCGGATGCTCTGGCTCTACCAAGCCACGGGAGCGCAATGGCTTTTCCGTCGGCTCGGTCTGACGCGGCTGCTTCCGGCCAAACTGCGCAAGTTGGAGCCCATCACGCCGGTCGTGCTGCCCAAGTTTTCCCACCAGCTGATCCGCCCCGTGGAAAAGCCCGCGGACGGCACCCGTTACCGCGTGGGGCTTCTGACTGGATGCGTGCAGGACCTGGTCTTCGCCGACATCAATCGCGACACGGCCGATGTCTTGCTGGCCAACGGTTGCGAAGTGGTGACCCCGCCTGTGCAGCCATGCTGCGGATCGATCCACGGCCACAACGGAGAGCATGCCGTGGCGCAAGAGATGGCGCGGCGCATGATCGACCTTTTCGATCCTTTTGCCTTCGACGCCATCATCACCAACGCCGCCGGCTGTGGTTCCCACTTGAAACACTACGGGAGACTGCTCGCCGACGACCGCGACTACGCGGTGCGGGCTCGCGAGTGGGATCGAAAGTTGAAAGACGTCAACGAATGGCTGGTGGAAACCGGTTTCCGCGTCCCCGTGTCCGAGGCTGCGGAGTCGCAGAAGGTCACCTACCACGAGGCCTGCCACCTTTGCCACGGTCAGAAAATCACGAGGCAGCCACGGGAAATCCTGCAGGCCATTCCCGGGGTCGAACTGACCGAACTGCCCGAGTCCGACTGGTGCTGCGGAAGCGCGGGCGTGTACAATATCACCCAGCCCGAAACCGCCGCTATCTTGCAAGAGCGCAAAGTCGGCAAGATTGCCTCCACCGGCGCCGCCGTCGTGGCGACCTGCAATCCGGGGTGCCACTTGCAGTTGGTCAACGGGATGCGGCAGGCGGGGCTCGACATACGAGTGACCCAGCCGGTCACGCTGCTCGCGCGCGCTTACCGGGCCCAGTCGCCCCGGGGATGACTGGAGACGGCGCGTGGTGGTGACCGCGCAATTGCCGGGGCGAAGAGCGGGTCCACGTTGCGGAAGCCGTGGGCCGGGGCGGAGCCAAACAGCTGGCCGCAAACTTCGCCGGGGTCTGGTAACCCAGTCGGGAATGCGGACGGATGCGGCTGTATTTGCGGCGGTGATCCTTGGCCGGCCCATCGGCCCCGGCCAGCGAGCCGATCGCCCCGATGTCGAGCAGATCGTGGCGCAAGCGGCTGTTGAAGCTTTCGATGGAGGGGTTTTCCCACGGTGCGCCGGGCGGAATGAACGCGGTTTGCAACCCGCGCTCTCGGATCCGGCGGCAGACTTTTTTAGCGATGAACTCCGGACCGCTGTCGGAGCGGATAAACTCCGGCGCAGCGTCTTGCGCCCCTTCGTCGGCTCGCCCCGGCTTCTTGATGACTTCTTCGGGTGTGTGTCTCGCTGTCTTTTCGTGAGAAGGCGGCGGCGCTCACGCGCCGCCAAGCTCCCATATCATACCGACGTCCCTTTGCTTTCGGATCAACACGCATGAGCGGGGAGAAGTGACACCGGCTTCCGGCCGGTGAGATCGGTTTGCTCATTGGCAAGGATGCCCATGCCACGGTTTTTCCGCCCGCGGAAAGTCCATTTGCGAAGGGACGTTGGTATCATGTCCGTTCTTTCCCGGGCAAATCTGCGGTTTCTTCAACGGCCGGATGTCGGGTCATCATCC
>VEQL01000063.1 GCA_018883245.1 Chthoniobacterales bacterium | reverse complement strand
GTTGTAGAGGAGGATGTCGAGCGGGCTGCGGCGCGCCACTTCGCGGAAGTATGCCTCCACGCCGTCGGGCGAAACTTTGAAAAAATACGGTCCTGTCACCGAGATGGCGCGGATACCCAGATCGGCGTAGCGCCTTGCGGCTTGAATCACGAGATCAATGCTGTTTTCGGCCGCTCCCGCCAGAATGGGAACACGGCCCCGGTTTTCCGAGGCGACGATTTCCACCACGCGCAGCCGCTCTTCGAAGCTCAAACGGGCGAACTCCCCCGTGCTGCCGTTGGGATAAAGCCCGCTGATTCCTTTGTCGATCAGCCACGACACGATCCTGCGCAGCTCTTCCTCGTTAATCGACCCGTCGTCGCGGAAGGGAACGATGTTCGGGCAATAAATTCCGGCGATGCGAGACATAGGGCGACAGGTTGTCGTAATTTCTTAACAAGAAACTTGCGTCCGGAAAGGCGGGTGTCAATGCGTTTTGCGCGCTTTGAGCCGCCCCGGCGTGGTCCCGAGCATGCGCCGGAAGTCGTAGATCATGCGTTGGGGGCTGCCAAACCCGCAGGCGTAGGCCACCTCTTTCACTTGCATGGCGGTTTCGGTCAGGAGCAATTCGGCGCGGGCGATGCGCTGCATGATGATGCTGCGTCCGATGGGCGGCAGTCCGGCACCCGCGAATCGCCGCTCCAGGGTGCGGCGCTCGATGCCGCACTGCGCGGCCACGTCGCGCACGCCGATCGGCCGGTGGGCGTTTTCACGGATAAAGCGCATGGCTTCCTCGGTCGCGCCGCTGCGCGCGGCCGGTTCCACCCTCGGTGATTCGGTCTCGAAGCATTCGAGCATTATGGTGAGGGCCCGCAAGCCCCACGACGGATGATTCACCCCGGGCTCCGACGCGACATCGCGCAGCAGGCGGTCGAGGCGTGGTTCCATGCGCGGCCTTATGCCGCCGCGCAGGTGAAGGCAATCGTCGGGGAGAAGCCCGGAGACAACGAGTCCGTGGAGCGAGGCACCTTGCAGGCAGATCCATTTCTCGGTCCATCCCGCGGCGGGTGAAGGGCGGTAGCGGTGCCAGCCGCCCGGCACGAGATAGAACGCGTCGCCTGCTGCAACGCTTTGCAGTCCTCCGCGCTCCGTTTCCCACTGCCCGCGCCCCGCGACGATGAGCACGAGCGCGAAATCCGGCAATTTGCGGCCGCGTTGCCAGCGGAAGTCGAAATCTTTGGGGTGGCCGGACTGCGGATACTTCTGCCCGGAGCGGTAGGCGAGCGCGCCGACCGACGTGAGGCAGCACCCCGCGCGCAAGGAAGTCGCATCCAGAGGCGGGTAGTGGAATGCATTTGCGGTCGGGCGGCGCACGGTGTCGAAAATCTGACACAGATTGTCGCAAAATAAAAACTCGAATACTTGGCTAGCGGCTTCCGGAAAGGCCAATTTCACGGCTGGCATGAAAATCACCGATTTCAAACTCTACACCATCACCAGCGGGGACACGGGCGCGCGGGGCGCAGCCCAGGGCGAGTCGCAATACTGGGGGGGCGGCTGGCAGGCCGGCACACTCATTTCCAACCCCATGTCGGTGCACCCGAAATATGCGCGCATCCGCTCATTGTGGATGGGGCCGGGCCAGGATCCCTACGCGATCGAGATCGAAACCGACGAGGGCGTCACCGGTGCGTGCGTGAACTACGGCGGCGGTGCTTTCGCGTGCGCGGTGATCGACCAGCATTTCCGCCGGTTCCTCATCGGCCAGGACCCTTTCAACATCGAGCTGATTTGGGACCAGATGAACCGCTCGACCATGCCCTACGGCCTCGGCGGAATCACCAACATGGCCATGGCCGGAGTGGATATCGCTTTGCACGACCTGGTGGCCCGCGCCCTCGACCTCCCCGTCTACAAGTTGCTCGGAGGACAGACCAAGGAGTCCATCCCGTGCTATGCCACGATCCATCCCGACTACGCGGAGCATTGGAAAGACCGCGGATTCTTCGGCGTGAAAATCGCCGCCCCGTGGGGGGTGGAGAGCGGACGCGAGGGGCTCAGGAACATGGAAAACCTCATCGCCAAGCTGCGCTCTGATCTCGGCGACGACATGGAGATAATGATCGACTGCTATCTTTCGTGGGACGTTGAATTTGCCTCCCGTTTGGCCGAGCGCATCCGTCCCTACGACGTCAAATGGTTCGAGGATCCGCTGCAGAACGGTTGGGCCACGGAGCAAAACGCTTATTTGCGCGAGCGCATCGCGCCGATACAGCTCGCCACGGGCAATCTCGAGTATCACTACAAAGCCTTTCACGACATCATCGCGCGTCGCGCGACGGATATTATCCAGCCGGAAATCCAATGGTGCGGCGGCCTCACCCCGACGCGCCGAATCGCGGCCATGGCGAAGCCCTATGACATGCCGGTCATCCCGCACGGCGCGTCTGTTTACAATTACCACTTCGTCATGAGCAACACGAACAGTCCCTACGCCGAATTCCTCACCACCGGCGAAGGCCGCGACCTGCACCCGATCTTCGACACGATCGTCGGGGAGCCGCTACCAGTGAACGGCCGGATCACACTCGACCCGAAAAAACCCGGTTTCGGGGTCGATTTGAACCGCGACAAGCTCAAACCATACCAACCGCAAGACGCATGAAAGACGCATCCCCCTTGCGAATCGGTGTGATCGGCGCCGGTTGGTGGGCCACCTCAGCCCACATCCCGGCGATCAACGCCCACCCGCGCGCCCGATTGGTCGCCGTGCAGTCGCGCTCGCAGGATAAAGCGGACAAAGTCGCGCGGGATTTTGGCGCCGCGCACGCTGTGACCGATCCGTTTGCCTTGCTTGAATTGCCCGGACTCGACGCCGTGGTCATCGCCACGACGCCCAACATGCATCATGTGCAGGCCAAGGCGGCCTTGGAACGCGGCAAGCACGTTTTGCTGGAGAAACCCATGACCTTCACCGCGGCCGAGGCGAAGGAGTTGTGCGAATTGGCCGAAGCCAAGGGCGTTCAGTTGCTCATCAGCTGCCCTTGGCACTTCACCCCGCACGGGATGGAGGTGCGCGAGATGATCCGGCGCGGGGACCTCGGCGAGATCCGCATGATTTCCGTCCTCATGACCAACCCGATCGACAAGCTTCTCAAGGGGATCAACACCACGCCCACCCACGGTCAGGCCGATGTCTATATCGAGCCGTGCATCGGTTCTTACAATGATCCGGCCATCGCCGGCGGCGGCCAGATTTATTGCCAGATTTCCCACGCGGCCGCTTATCTCACTTTTCTCACCGGTCTGCGTCCGGTGGAGGTCTATGCGCGGTTCGAGAACGAGGGCTCGGTCAACGACATCTACGACGCATTGACAGTCACGATGGAGAACGGCGCCCTTGTCACGGTGGCCAGCACGGGCGCCACACCGATGTCCGAGCGCAATTACGAAGTGCGCGTTTACGGGACCAGGGGAATCGTCCTGCTCGAGTTGTGGAAGGGCGAGGCGGTCTTCATTCCCTTCGAGGGCGAGCGCCGCGTGCTACCGCCGATTCCCGCCGCGGGGATTTACCCTGAGCGTGGACCGCTGGACAACTTCGTGGATGCGGTGCTCGGTTTGGCGCCGAACGGGTCCGACGGACGCCTCGGCTTTGCTTCAATGCAGGTCATCGAGGCCGCGGTTCAATCATCGAAGACCAACCTTCCGGTGAAAGTCTTCCTTTAAGGAGGTTGTTGTCAGCGTGCTAGAACTAACCGGCATCACCTGGAACCACAGTCGCGCCTTGCCGTCGCTGGTGGCCACCGCGCAGCGCTACGAGGAACTGCATCCGGGTGTCCGCATCCGCTGGGAGAAACGCTCGCTCCACGAATTCGGTCACATGCCGATCGACGAACTGGCGCGGAGGTTCGATCTCATTGTTATCGATCATCCGTGGGCCGGTTGTTGTTTCGCCCGCGGTCTGGTCCACGACTTGGCGCCTTTGCTTTCCGCCGCGCAGCGCACCGATCTCGAGGCCAACTCGGTGGGGCCGAGCTTCGAGAGCTACCTTTACGAAAGCAAACTTCTGGCCATTCCAATCGACGCAGCCACACCGACCCCGAGCTGCCGACCGGACTTGCTGCAGCGCCACAGCCTCAAGTTTCCGGAGACGTGGAGCGAGTTGGTGGCTCTTGCCGACGCCGGACATGCCGTCATGCCGGGCTTTCCCGCCGATCTTTTCCTCAATTGGTCGATGCTCGTCGCCGCCTTGGGCGGGGAAATAGCCGCCGATCCGGAGAGGATCTGCGACCCAGCGTCCGGTCGCGGCGCGATGGATCTGCTTCGGCGTCTCGCGGAAAAAATGCCGGCAAAAATCCACGAATGGAATCCCATCGCCATCGCCGAGCACATGACACGCGGCGATGACATTGCCCTTTGCGCTTTTGCTTACAGCTACGGGAATTATTGCCGCCCGTCGTTCGCCGCCCGGCCGCTGCGCTACGGTCCTTTGCCGAAGCTCGATGACGGGCGTCCCTTGCGCAGCATTGTCGGCGGCACGGGCATCGCGGTGTCGAAGAAATGCCCGGAGGTGAACCGCGCCCTCGATTACGCGCTTTTCACCGGCAGCGCGGCAGTGCAGGCGGGTATTTACACTCTGGCCGGCGGACAGCCCTCCCGGCGGGAAGCTTGGGTCGACCCGTCGCTTGGGTTCGTCACCGGCGGTTTCTTCCGGGACTCTCTCGCGGATCAGGAGCACTGCCTCGTCCGTCCGCGCTACGACGGCTACGTGCCCTTGCAGGAGGAGGCGGGAGTTCCTTTGCAGCAATACTTGCGCGGTGAAGCGACCGCGGATCGGGTTTGGGATGAAATCAACAAGCGCTATCGTGATAGCTGGCGGAGCGGGCATCCGTAAGACCTCGGCAGTCTTGCGTTTCACAGAGCCGAGCTTGAATCTCCTTCTGCTGAGTTGGGAAGCGCACCAAGACCTTTTATAAGCCATTTTGACGAATTGTCGTTTTTGCGGCAGACTTAGAGCCATGACAAGTAAACGGACAGCCTGGTCAGCCTTGGTGGCTATATTTGCCCTTTGCTTGGTGCTAGGGCCGGAATCTTTTGGCGAAAGTCCGTCCACTTTCTCCCAGAGCCAGATTGAAAACACTCTCCTCGGGCGTTTCGGCAACAGCTTTGCTCTCGGCGCGGCCATACCCGACACCGAACTCACCGGGGCGGAACGACAGTTGCTGTTCGAAAATTTCAACACCCTCACGCCGGAGAACTGTATGAAGCCGGAGTCACTGCAGCCAACGGAGGGTAACTTCAACTTTTCCGAGGCCGATGCTCTTGTGGAGATGGCCCGCGACAACGGACTCACGGTCAATGGCCACACCCTCATCTGGCATGCGCAGTGCCCAGAATGGTTTTTCTCCGATGCCGGCCAGCCCGCCGGCCGGGAATTGGTGATTCAACGCATGCGGCGACATATCGAGGCGGTCGCCGGACATTTCACCGGCCGGGTGAAGAGTTGGGACGTGGTCAACGAAGCCATAGACGATGGCGATGACTACCTGCGGAAATCCAAATGGCTGACCAGTATCGGCGAGGATTACATCGCGGAAGCCTTCATCGCCGCTCGCAAGGCGGACCACGATGCCGAACTCTACTACAATGACTACAACATCGAGCGCCGCCCCAAGCGCGACAAAACGCTGCGCCTCATTCGTGACCTCAGGCGGCGCGGTGCACCCATCGATGGCATAGGCATCCAAGGCCACTGGCAACTCGACCATATTCCGTTCGAGGATATCGAGGATGCGATCGTTGCTTTCGACCGCTTGGGTATGAAGGTGATGATTACCGAGCTTGATATCGACGTTGTGGCCCGCGAGACCTCCGGTGCCGAGGTGAGGCGCAGGGAACAGGACGGTGACGACCCTTTTGTGAACGGCCTCCCCGACGATGTCGAACAACGTTTGGCCGAACAATACGCGCGGCTTTTCGCCTTGTTTCTGAAGCATCAAGACAAGATCACGAGAGTTACCTTCTGGGGCCTGCACGACGGACGGAGTTGGCTCAACAACTGGCCGTCGAAGCGCACCAACCACCCCTTGCTATGGGACCGGGCGCTGCAACCGAAGCCGGCACTCTCGGCTGTGCTGGCGATCAAACGCTCGAAAAAAGAGCAGAAAGCCCAAAAACCGTCGGCTGGTGAAGATGGCAAACCAGCGCCTGAAACTTGACGTTGGTCGGCTTTGCGCGCGAACGCAATACTCCATGTAGTTCTGTTGATTCTGCTCCTCACGGGTTGCGCGCGCCAAATGGATGCGCGACGTCGATTTCGCATTGGAAATGAATGTAGACATCACCAGCTTCCGATGCCCCGGACTTTGCTCGCTATCCCCGTCATCTGATTATATCCAAACGCGCGTTTTTGCGGACCTTAGCCCGGGTTAACCACAGTCCGTCAGTTACGCATTCTTGGGATCGGTAACGAGCAGGATTCGAAATCCTGCAACCGCCTCAACGTCAAAGGGCTTCTACGGATAGAAAAGAGCGAAACCTTCTCACCTGAGGGGTGCACGGGGAGCCACTTTCCCGGCACCGCAAAACTCGCAGCGGTCTGGCTAACGAGCAGAGTTCGCGTTCGGGTCGGAACACGATTTTGCACGACAGCCAGGTTGCCATTTTTTAGTAGAAGCTATCCCAAAACTCCCATTATTGGCATGAACGCTGCCGAGTTATGGTCATGCTTATACTCAGCAAAACACAACTCGATGTCCTTGAAATGTTGGTTCCCGTCCATGCGGTCAGTCGCAAAGGCGGCAGACCGCCGATCGAAAAACGCCGTGCTTTGGCCGGGATCTTCTGGGTCTTGGACAACGGCGCGAAGTGGAAAGATCTGCCCAAGCGGTTTGGTTCCAAGAGCAGTGTGCATCGCTGGTTCTTGCGTTGGGTGAGGGCGGGGGTTTTTGATCATCTCATGCGTTCGATGGGTCGCTTGGTTGAAGAGCAAGCTCGCTTCCGTCTCTATGAATGCTTCGTGGACGGCACCTTCGCCAAAGCCAAAGGCGGTGGCGCAGGCATCGGCTGCACCAAGGCCGGCAAAGGATTGAAAATCATGATTTTGGTCGATGCCAAGGGACTGCCGTTGGCGGTTAGCACAGCTCCGGCCCACCCGCATGAAAGCAGCCTCATCCAGGAACTCTTCGGCTTCATGCTCAGCTCCGAGTTGCCCGAACGAGTCATCGGCGACAAGGCCTACGATAGCGATGCCTTGGATGAAAAACTCGCCCTGCAAGGCATGGAAATGATTGCGCCCAAACGAGCCAACCGACGCGTCTCGCAGGACGGCCGCGCCTTGCGTCGCTACAAACGTCGTTGGACTGTCGAACGCACCATCGCGTGGCTACAAAACTACCGGCGCCTTTGCATTCGCTGGGAAAAATCCCAACTCGCTTTCCAAGGTTTTCTTCATTTCGCCTGCGCTCTTCTCCTCATGAAAGAGGTTTTGGGATAGGTTCTACTGCTCTCCAGACGGGGAGGAGGGCTATCCTGGCAACCTCAGAGCAACCGTGACGTATCGCGTGGGGCCGGAGCGCTGGTTGACTTGGACCGCGGAAGCCGTCAGCGATGCGCCGACCATCGTCAATCTGGTGCACCATCCGTATTGGAATTTGTCCGGAGGAGAGGCGCCGAATATCGACGGACATGTCTTGCAACTTTTCGCGGACGCCTATCTTCCTGTGACGGACGGCAAGATTCCCACCGGCGAAATCCGATCCGTAGCCGGAACGCCGATGGATTTTCGCCAGCCGTGCACAGTGCGAAACCAGGAAGATTTGGAGTATGATCACTGCTGGGTGCTTGATCGTTCCGCGGCGGCGGACGACCTCGTCTTGGCAGCGCGTCTCTCGGACCCGCGAAGTGGCCGCATGCTGGAAATCTCAACCAACCAGCCCGGCATCCAATTCTATGACGGGAGTTTCCTAGATGGTTCAGTCACCGGCCACGCCGGCCGGAACTACGGCCCCCGCGCCGGCCTCTGCCTTGAACCGCAAAACTTTCCCGACGCTCCCAACCACCCGACATTTCCCTCCTCAACCTTGGTTCCGGGCCAAACCTACCCCAACTGCGTGTGTTACAGATTCGTAGTGAGTTAAGTCGGAAGGCGGTTTCGTTCTTTTTGTTCAGGTCTTTTGAGAGCGGCAACAAGAGCCTTGAGCCCGAAGGCCCTCGGCATGTTCCGAGCGATCTCCCAGTTCTGCAGCGTGCGCACGGAAACGCCCAAGTGCTTAGCCGCGTCTTCCTGCGTGAATCCGCGTCTTTCACGATAGTCCTTCAGTAGCTTGGAAAACTTCTTCCGAGTCATGGTGCTACTACGCGATACGCGCAGCACCGAGTCAATGCCGCACCCTCAATGCACCCCCGAGGAAATTAGGTTCTGTGCCTGCCAGGCGATACCCTTTGCGGGATGCGAAAAATGGTGAAAAAAACTGATGGATTCAGTGCGTTTCCTGCGAGAGGCCAAAGGGGATGCAAAACTTCACACCAGACATGTTCGGCCTCAAAGGGCACGGCATGAAATTACGGACGATCAGAGGATATGACTTCGGCGAGGTAAGCTCGGCGATGCAGAAGGCCATCCGACGCGGAGAAACCCAATACGCCGGTTATTGGGCTCTGGAACTCTGGGCCAGCGGCTTCGGCAACTACGTGTGGAAGCGACTGCTCACGGTGTCGGCCGAGGACTGCTGGGGAATTATTACCCAAGAGATCAAAGCGCTGCATGATTCGTATGCCATGATCAACGCGAACCTCTCCGGCCGCCGCGCCCGTGGCCGCATCTTCATTTCGAAAGCAGTGATCCTTCTGTGTGCTGCCAAGAAGAGCCGTGATGCGGACCACCTGCAGAACTTCGTTTACGATGAAGTGCGCGGCATTGATCCCGACACGTTGGCCGATGAACTGCGCAGCGCGCCGGAATATGTGCCGGTTCCTGACTACGCGTTCGATTGCCACACGCGCCGCGGTAAATCGATGGGCAAGACGAAGGCTGACTTCTTCAAGGCCGAGCAGGCGGCGCTGATGCCGCTTGAGCAAGGGCTGTTCGATCACCTCGTTGATGCATGAAGGCTGACGATCCCACGCTGCCTGACCGCATCCACTTGCGCACGCTGGTCGAGCACGGACTGGCGCCGATGCTCAAGCGCGAGCCACTGGACATTCTGCGGCAGATGCTCGGAGACGAACTGCCTCCGGAGCCGGTGTTTGTGAATCTGACCGCCGAGCAACTCGAGCGTTGCATCGAGGCGGCACAGCGGGCGCTGAGTGCTCCGGCTGATCCAGCTCCACCAGCGCCTCCTGTGCCGATGGAACCGTTTCGCGATCGCCTTGCGCTCAACACGGAGGAGACGGCGAGGGCGCTTGGAGTTTCGAGGGTCACTGTTTACCGCCTTTGGAAGCGAGGTCTGTTGCGTCCAAGCCTTTCGCTGCGCACGCCGCTGTTTGCCGTATCGGAGATTGAAAGGTTTTTGCGTTCCACCGCTGGCATTGAAGAAGAGAGAAAGT
>VEQL01000062.1 GCA_018883245.1 Chthoniobacterales bacterium | reverse complement strand
CTACCAAGCAATCCAAATAACGCTACGCTTCGTATGAATCGCCCCCTCCTCCTCGCTGCCATCGCGCTACTCTGCGCCGCCGGGCTCCCCTCGCCGCTGCACGCCGACTTCAAACCGGAAATCAAATACGCGGAGGTCAATGATGTGAAGCTGGCCTACTACATCCGCGGCGAAGGCGAACCGCTGCTCATGATCAACGGATTCCTTTCCAGCATGAGCCTGTGGGATCCGCTCATGATCGAGGAACTGGCCAAGCAACATCAGCTCATCCTTTTCGACAACCGCGGCGTCGGGTTGTCCACCGACACCAAGGAGAACAACACCACCATCCCGCAGATGGCCGACGATGCCGCAGGATTGCTCAAAGCCCTCGGCATCAAGAAAGCCAATATCCTCGCCTACTCCATGGGCGCGCGGATCGGTCAGCAATTACTCATCCGTCATCCCGACCTGGTAAGCAAAGCCGTGCTCTGCGCCGCCGATCCCGGTGGCACCCACGGCGACCCGGCCGCGCCCGACGTCGAAGGCAAACTCAACAACCCCGACACGCCGAAGATGGAAAAGCTGGCCCTCACCGCACCGGACGACGCCAAAGGCAAAGCGGCACTACAGGCCACGATGAACCGCATCAAAGCCGCGGTCAAAGCGGGCATCATGCCCGACGACTTCGATGTCCCCAAGCAAACCATCGAGCGCCAGGACCGCGCGCGCACCACGCTGTGGAGGGCGGACAACAGCAATTTCGAAAACCTGAAAAACATCAAAGTCCCCGTGTTGGTCACCGACGGACGCTCCGATGTGGTCGATCCGCCGAAAAACTCGCTCATCATCGCCAACCAGATTCCCTTCGCCTGGCTCGCCTATTTCTGGGGCGGCCATTCCTTCCTCTACACCGAACCCAAACACTTCGCCGACACGGTCAACGCGTTCCTGCAGTAATAAGGCAAGGCACAGCCGGAGTCCGTCGCGGCGGACGGAGACAGCGCGAGGTGCAGCCGAGGGCAAATTAACGCAGCCGAGCAAAGCGAACCGCAACGAAGTGGAGATAGGTCGCCGCAGCGACCAAACAGACAACTCGAAGAGTTGAGCGAAGCGTTCAAATAGACGCAGACAGACCAATCCGGCTTGACAGATGATGCCAAAAGGCACACACTGTGGACGTGCGGTTGGAATTCGATCCGGACAAGGAAGCAATCAACCTCGCCAAGCACGGGGTCGATTTTTCGACTGTGCAAAAAGTTTTCGAAGATCCGCAGCGCATGATCGTCCCTAACGAAACGCACAGCTCCGATGAACCGAGGTTCTATGCCGTCGGCCACGATGGCATTGGCGTGCTGACCGTCCGCTTCACTTTGCGGGGCGATGCTATCCGCGTGATCGGCGCCGGATATTGGCGCAAGCAGAAGAAAGCCTATGAAGACCAAAAGAAAGAAACCTAATTACGTTGAGGAACCGACTGGCGAAGGCTGGGCTTTTGACCAAGGCAAAGCCCTTACCCGCGCACAGCAGCGCGCCTTGGGCCTGCCTTCGGCATCCTCCGCCGCGAAGATGACCATCTCCCGCAAACCGGCGCGTCCGGCGCGGATCAACATCCGCACCACGCACGAGACGATCGCCGGCTTGCGCGCGCGAGCCGAGGAAGCAGGTCTTCCCTATCAGACTCTCGCCGCCAGCGTCCTGCACATGGTGGCGCGGGGAGATCTCAAGCTCTCCCTCGCCCCGGGACATTGACGCCACACACGGCCGCCAAACACTTCGCCGACACGGTCAACGCGTTCTTTCAGTAGTGAGCAGTGTTTGATCCATCGATTATTCCCAACCAAGCTGCCGCCCACATGAAAAGCACCTTGCTTCTCCTCACCGTGGTTCTTCTCTGCGCCGGGCTGCGCTCGCCGGTGCAAGCCGAATTCAAACCCGAAGTGAAATACGCGCAAGTTGGCGACATCAAGATGGCCTATTACATCCGCGGCGAAGGCGAACCGCTCGTCATGATCAACGGCTTCCTCGCCACAATGAGTCTCTGGGACCCCGCGCTCATCGAAGAATTGGCCAAGCACAACCAACTCATCCTTTTCGACAACCGCGGAGTGGGACTTTCCACCGACACGAAAGAAAATGAAACAACCATGGCGCAAATGGCCGACGACACCGCCGGGTTGATCAAGGCCCTCGGATTCAAAAAGGCCAATGTGCTCGCCTACTCCATGGGGGCGCGCATCGGCCAGCAGTTGATCATCCGCCATCCCGACTTGGTCGACAAATGCGTGTTGGCCGGACCGAATCCGGGCGGCCGCTACCAGGACCCGGCGGCCAAGGATGTCGAAGCCGAACTGAACAACCCGGATGTTCCCGACAGCGAGAAGATCGCCCTCACCTTCCCGGACAACGAAGCCGGACGTCAGGCGCAGAAGGAAGTGATGGGACGCATCAAAGCGGCGGTCAAAGCGGGAGAGGCTCCCGATGACTTCACCACATCGAAAGAAACCGTTGCGCGTCTCGACCGCGCCCGCACCACGCTGTGGAAAGAAAACAACAGCAACTTCGAGGATCTGAAGAACGTGAAGATTCCCGTGCTGGTCACCGACGGACGCTCCGACGTGGTCGATCCGCCGAAAAACTCACTCATGATCGCCAACCAGATTCCCTTCGCTTGGCTCGCATTCTTCGAAGGCGGCCATTCCTTCCTCTTCCAGTCGCACGAGCGGTTCGCCGCGACGGTCAACGCGTTCTTGCAGTAAAAGGCAGGCCGCAACCGCTCAGCAAATCCGCCTTGTCGTCGGATTGATCCCGTCGCCGACACACGGCGAGAGGATCTCAAAGAATGCCCGAGAGGGCATTCAGCATGTAGCCCAGCAAAATAATCGCTGCCGTCGTTACGCCGAAGAAGATGGCAATCAACGGCAGGCGCATCACACGGCGAAGCATGATGGCTTCCGGAAGACTCAAAGCCGAGACAGCCATCATGAAGGCCAGTGCCGTGCCCAGAGGTATGCCCTTCTCGAAGAGCACGACTGCCACGGGAACGATTGCTGCGCAGCTTCCATACATGGGCACACCGATAATGGTCGCGATAGGCACGCCGAGCACACCCGCCGCTCCCACCATGCCGGCAATGGTCTCCTGCGGAACGTAGTTGTGGATGATTGCGCCGACACCCACACCGACCAGCACCCAAAGCCAAATCTGCCTTATCACGGAAACAGCCTCGGCCCAACCGAAGCGCAATCGGCTGGCGAGCGTATGCTTCCCGGCGCGCTTGAACTCGTAAGGCGCCTGCAACAGGTCACTTTCGAGATACCTCTCGAGTCGCAACCTTCCAAGCAAGGCGCCTACCGCGGTGCCGATGATTAAACCTCCTGCCACATAGGCTGTGGTGATCGGAAGACCGAACTCCGCCGCCATGAGAATGGCCAGATATTCGTTGATGATGGGAGAAGTTATAAGGAAAGAAAATGTAACGCCCAAAGGCGCGCCCGCTTTGAGCAAGCTGATGAAGATCGGAATCGAGGAACAAGAGCAGAAAGGTGTTACGGCACCGAAAAGCGCTGCCACGAAATTGCCGGCAACTCCCCGGCCGGTCATCCACCGCTTGAGCTTGTCCTCCGGCAACCAAGTGCGGATCACGCCGATGACGAAAATCATCACGGCGAGAAGCAGAAAAATTTTCAGCGAATCGTGGACGAAGAAGTGCAACGCACCCCCGAGTCGGGAGTCCGGGTCGAAACCGCCCAAGCGATAGACGAGCAGATCGGCGAACTTCAGCAGCATTTGCCGCCTTTACTGGAGCCGCTGTTCTCTTCGCCTCCCGAGCAGCAACACGACTGCTGTGCTTTTTTCTCGGCGGCTTTCTTCATCGTCTGGTCGATGCGGGTGAAAAGCGAAGCAAGGAAACTCTGCTTCGGCTCCGTTGTCGTGCGATCCTGCGGTGTCGTTTGTGTTTTCATAAAGTCCGGTCGCGCCGCCCGGCGGCGTAGGCGCGGAAGACGGCGTCGATTTCATCCCGCACGCGGCGGAACTCATCCATGACCTCCGTGTCGGTTCCCGTGGCGCGCGCGGGATCGTCAAACGGCCAGTGGTGCCGGTGAACTTGCCCGGGGAAAATCGGGCACGCCTGATCGGCATTGCCGCACACGGTGATGACCGTGTCGATCTCACGGTCGAGAAACTCGTTCATGTGCTTGGAGGCATGCGCGGAGATGTCGATGCCGATCTCCTCCATGGCGGCGATCGCTTTGGGATGGACATAACCGGCCGGATTGGACCCCGCGCTGTGCACCTCGAGAATGTCCGCGGCGGCTTTGCGCAGAATTCCCTCCGCCATGTGACTGCGGCAGGAGTTGCCGGTGCAAAGAATGAGGATGCGCGGCTTGCTCATTTTCGCAAAATACTCCGCACGCGACCCCGATTCTCCCGCACGCAGTCAGGGCAATCGTCGCCAAGCGCGTTCTTCAGCTTTGCCAGCCTTGCTGCATCCGCGCGGAAAACGGATTGCTCGCGGCAGCAGTCCTGCAAACAGGCAAGGTGGGCATGAAGAGCGGTCGACGGCTCAGCAGGCAGTCGATAAACCATCCACGGCCCGCAACGTTGAGACGCCACCATACCCCGCCGACGAAGGTAAGCGAGGTGCCGCGACATTTTGACCTGAGGCTCGCGCAGGACCTCCTGCAAGTGGCAGACGCAAAGTGGTCCGTGCAGAAGAAGATGGACAATGCGCAGGCGCGTGCGGTCACACAGACACTCGTGGATACGCACCAAATCCATGAACGAATCATATACGCATAAGCAAATACCGTCAACAAGCCTGCGTTCGCTCGACTCGCACATTTCAAAGGCGGCCATTCCTTCCTCTACACCGAACCCAAACACTTCGCCGACACGATCAACGCGTTCCTGCAGTAAAAGTCAGGCTGTCGGTTTGCGCGGGTTCGCCCGGACCTGTTTCGCCTAAGCGCTGATCGGCACCGCCGCCTGATCTCAATCGTTTCTCTGGACCTTGATTTTACCCGTGTCAGTTGGTTGCCGCGCTGACAATGTCCATGCATTGCCCGCTTTACTTCATCCCCGGCTACACGAAACTTCCTGCATGACCTCGAAACTTCTCATCTTGGAACGCACGGGATTTTTGACTGTGGCCTGTTTGTTTGTTCTGACGTGCGCCGCCGGCGCCGACACCTCGCGCGACGAACAAATCGCCGAGCGCTTCGCCGCGGCGGATACCAACCATGACGGACAACTCACGTTGGCCGAAGCCCAGGCCGGAATGCCCCGCGTGGCGGCCAACTTCAGCAAAATCGACGCGGATGGGAGCGGCACGGTGACCGTCGCCGAAATCCAAGCGAAGGCCGACCACTGATTCGTCAGCCGAGCGGCGTCAGCGCTGTGGTGGGTGTTTCTGAAGATGCAGCACGGCAAACACTTCGCCGACACGGTCAACGTTTTCCTGCAGTGACGCGTTGGTCTGCCAACACCGCGAATTACCCGGCGCTTTGACGTTTAAGAGATCTTCGCGCGCTTGCGCCAGCGGACATAACCCGCGCCACCGACGAGCAAGGCCGCCGCGGCCCATGTGCCGGGTTCGGGGATAGCGGGTGCAGGAGAACCGATGTTCATGGTCATCGAATCGCCGGTCCAGCTCCACACATAGGTGCCGGGCGTCACTTGCAGCGTGGCAAAGGACTTGTTTGACCACGTCAGTGTGCCAGTGACCGGGGTTCCAAGAACATAATTTTTAGATATATACATATTATTAGTGTTCACATTAGCGCGAAACATCATCGTGGTGGAGGCCGAGGCAGAACTTGGCGTCCAAAAATTGTCCAAGGGGCCAAAGTTCGTCGGGAAAGTCGATGCGGTGTAATAATACCAATTCGTGCTTACAAAGCCGACGAAGTTTCCAAATCCGACCAAACTCGTCGTGCCTCCAGGCCGGATGCCGCTCCCCATAGCTCCGGACCCATCAGCCGGGGTGCCCGCGCCGGTCCAACTATTGATCGATCCCGAAATCGTGGCCACCACATTGCTGCTGGATTCAACCATGTTGATGATAAGGGCGGCCCGTAGCGGGGCCATGGCACCGAGGAGGCATACGACCGGGACGATCAGTTGGAGGATACGCTTCATTTCAAACCATTTATAGACCTCTCGCGCCCTAAGTTGCAAACGGAAACTAACGATTCGGAAGCGCAAAGCCCGCGCCGCCAAACTCGTGAGCACCAGCAAAATCACCCGGCTAAGAAAGAGAGGTGAGACCCGGCATATCACGCTGTGCACCTTCGGCGGTGGCAGACCTCAAGTTTCCAACTCAAGAAACCTTCGCGCGTTTGCGCCAGCGCATGAAGGCCGCGCCGCCGACAAGCAATGCCGCCGCGGCCCAAGTGCCGGGTTCGGGGACGGCAGCTGGCGCTGCAGAAGCTATGCCGACAGCCCCGGAGAAACCCGAGTTGAATTCGTCCGGCAGTCCGGTAACGGTTCCCAAGAGGGACAGGGAGGCGTTGGACAAGGTGACTTGATACAAACGATTTTCGTTGAGCAAGTAGGAGTCCACTCCGGAACTGAACATCACACTCGACATCGTGTCGTCGTAGTTCGTTCCCGAGAAATCTCCCACCATCGTGTCTACTCCAGCGGCAGTGATGTTGAACAGAGGGTCGGGGGGATCACTGGCGGCGAAGTAAAAGTCCCCATCGCTCGCATAGGCCATGTTTCCGCCGAACTGCGAATAGAGAAAATCGGACATTGTCGTGTTTGTGATGGTCGTGCCGGTGGCAGGATTGAGCGTGAACCATTGGTCATAGTGCGCTCCGTAAAGATTGCCCGAGTTGTCGAAGGCCATACCGAAGAGTGTGTCCATGGACCCGAGACTCGTGCCACCGATGACACCTCCCGTGCTGATCGTGCGGTATTCCGTGAAGTCGTATTGCAGATACATCTGCGAGGTGACGGGATTTAGCGCAAGATTGGCCAGGGGGGCAGCCGAAGAACTGCCCAAGCTGGTCCAGGCATAACCGTAAGAGCCGGGTGATCCGGTCGGGCTGCCAAGGTCGAAGACGCCGAATTGGTAGCGATTGTAAGGCTCCTCCACGAAGCTGAGCCTGGCGATCGCGTAGATCGGAGTGACGATGGCGGCGCGCAGCGGAGCCATGGCACCAAAAAGGACCATGAAGAGGACATACAGCCGGAGGATGCGTTTCATGAGGAGGTAATTATCGTCCGCTCACATCATACGTTGCAAACGGAAAACCGCCGCTTCGATCGCACAGAGTCACTTATTCGGCAAAAAATACCCGCCCCACAGACACGGCCCGGGTGCATGGTGAAAAACTTGCGCGGATTATTTGCGCCGGCGGCTCAGAGCGTGCGCACCCAACGCGGCGGCCGCGAGCGCGAGCAGCGCGTAGGTCGAGGGCTCGGGGACGACTTCGAACTGCGCGATCTGGCCGTCCACCGTGCCGCTGGCGAAATCCGCCGTCTGGTTGATGGTCGACAGGTTGACGTCGAACGAAGGATCCATGGCGCTGTAGTTCACCCCGTTGTAATTCACCGTGCCGGTCTCGTTGGCCACGTAGTAGTTGAACGTGGCGCCGGAAATCTGGGCGAGGAAATCTGCCTGCGTGTCGGTGAAGAAGCCGCCGGTGTAACTGCTGCCGGCCGCAAAGGGAGGATCGTTGAAGTAAATGTTCACCACGTTCGAAGAAGTCAGTGAAGCAACGAATGGCGTGGCGCTGGTCAATTGCAGAAGGTCGTTCACGCTGTTGGCCGCATCGGAAAACACAGGGTTCAAACTGGTGAACTCGAAGTTGAAGCTCAGCCCGCCGCTCGGATCGACGGACGCCGCAGTCAAGATGCCGGGGCTGCTACCCGGGCTCACCGCACCGGCGCCGCTGATCGCTCCCACTGTGCCACTGCCGGCCAGCGTCGCGCCATTGCTCAGCACGATGGCGCTCGAGGCGGCGGAACCGCTCATCGAGACGGTGCCTTGGGCGATCGTGGTAGCCCCGACGTAGGTGTTGTTGCCAGACAGGAGGAGTGCGCCGGGGCCGGTTTTGATGATGCCGCCTTGGGCGTTCGGGTCGCTGGCGTTGCGAGCGACATTCGGGTCCGACAGATTTCCCGCGCCGCCCAGGCTGTTGAGCGTGAGGCTCGACGAGACATTGAGCGTCACATTGCCGCCGAGAAACATATCAGCGCCGTAGGCCGAGCCGTTATGGCCGCCCGTGCCTGCCGTGACGGAATTGCCGGTGAAAGTTCCGCCGTTGAGCGTGACGCTCGCGCCATTCATCACGAAGAGCGCGCCGCCTGCTCCCAAGCCTCCGCCACCACGACCGCCATCGTTGTCCGTGCCATTACCGGCGCCGAAGCCCCCTGAACCAGATTGAGGCTGCTGGAGGCTGATGCTGCCACCGCCGCCCCCGCCTCCAAAACCACCGTCACCTGCCAAGTAAAATCCCCCTTGGCCGCCGCCACCACCTCCGAATCCACCCGTGCCACCGGATGAACCGAGAACCCCGTTGCCACCATCAGCCCCGCCGCCGCCACCACCACCAAAGCCGCCGTTGCCGCCATTGATCGGCGGAGAGTTGTTGACGAAGTAGCCTCGGGCCCCGCCGAGTCCACCGCCTCCTCCGGAGCCATCATTATTCAACCCATACCCGCCCATGCCTCCTCCACCGCCATTGGCTCCTCCCTCGGTGCCACCCGCATCGGAACCGTTCCCACCGAAGCCGCCGGAGGTGCTCATGCCGCCCACGGGCGTTATGTTCACAAAAGCTCCGGGGCCACCCGCAGCCGAGTTGTTGCCTCCCACTGCTTGGTTGCCAAACCCGCCGCCACCCAGCCCGTTGTTATCCGTGTCCTGCGCCGCAGTGCCGACAGATCCGCCCATCCCCCCGCCACCGCCGCTTGTTTGAGTCTCCAAGGTGGCGGATCCACCAACCGCCTGATTGCTCAGGAAAGATACGCCGTTCAGCGCGACATTTGGCACCGAGACACCGACGGCAGCGACAGGTGGAGTCTCTTGGCCGGGCAGCGCACCACCATAATAAACTCCGCTGCCGACAAAAATGGCGCCTCCCAATCCGGCGCCAGCTCCCCCGCTGAAAGAATTGCCACCGTTTGCGTTGCCGTTCTGGATCGTCAGGTTGTTGATGCCCACGTTGCCGCCAGCGATGAAGAACGCGCGGTCGGCATTGTTCATATCGAGGGTGAAACCGCCACCGTTGATGATCACGTTGGCATTCACGATCATCTGGGCATTGGCCGAAATGTTTCCCGTGAGTGTGATCACGTTGGTCAGCGATGCCCCGGGCTGCTGCGAGTAAACAAAGGCGTCGGCCAGCGCGGTGGTGAATTCCGCGGCCGTCGAAACATTCGTCATAACCTGCGATCGCGCCGGAGGCACGGACACCAGGCCGACAAACAAACCAAGCAGAAGGGGCGCAAAGCGAGACATGGAAGATTTGTAAACTGCGAAACCGCGCAAATGGAAACTATTTGGGCGCGTTCACGCCACTTACACCATGCAGGTCGAGGAGCCGTTCGCCGGTTATCCGGCCCGCATCCCGGTCCCGCCTGAATTGGCGCGGCGGGCAATGGGCCTCGTGCGCCAGTTTCACGGATGTTTCTGGTTCCGCGACGCAGACCCTCGCCCGGTGATGCAGATCGTCATGCACAGAAACTGTGGTGTTTTTCATAGTTTCACAGTGATGCTCGTTTCGTTGAAGTCAGCTAATCTGACTCAGCGTGTATGGTTGCCACGGCAAGAAGGCAGTGCGGACTGCCATGGCGAAGAGGAATCCGCTTCTGCAAAGAAAAACGCCGTCCTGCGTAGGCAGAACGGCGTTTGCGAGGAAGAAAGTTTTTCCTTCTTAGCGCGAGTAGAGTTCGACGACGAGCTGCTCGTTGACGACCGGGGCGATTTCGTCGCGGGTCGGGATGCGCGAGACGGTGCCGCTGAAGTTGT
>VEQL01000061.1 GCA_018883245.1 Chthoniobacterales bacterium | reverse complement strand
TAGAACCTATCCCAAAACCTGGCGTGGTGGCGTTGCGGATAATTTTCGTTTGTGGCAAGGAGCAAGCGATGTGGCTGTATCCTCTGCGATACAGTCCCGAGCGCCGCGACGCAGCCACGGAAGAAAAGCGCCGCAACCCTCTCGGGCAGGGCCATGGCGGGGCGTCTGGCGGCGTTGCTTCGCCAGTCACGATGCGCAGAGGCATCGCTCCCTGCTCGCGCCTTGCCATCCGTCCCGCCATGACCCTGCGCCACCCCGCGAGGTTTTGGGATAGGTTCTTAGTCTTGTTGCTGGCCCTTACGCTTGTCGCCAACGCTGCTGACCTGTCGGAATTAGAGCAGGCCGCTCGCAGTGGTGACTGCGGAGCCATGATCGAATTGGCTTCCAAGTATTACTACGGCGATGGCGTGCCGAAAAATGCTACGAGGGCATACATCTGGGGATCAATCTACATGAACAGCGTCCCTGATTACACGCGGGGCATAGCCAAAATAACCGGTTGGGCACAAGACCAACTCTCTCTCGATCAACTCCGCGATGCCGATGCGGAAATCGAAAAACTGACGGGCGAAATAGACAAGGTAAAATAGCGCGCGAAAAACCGGCGCGTGATCGGCGGCCGTATGACCAAAGCATAGCGCATCTGATGCAGACTGTGAAAGTGATCGAGCCCCCGCACCCCCCCGCCAAAAAATGCTGCACCCGCAAGAAGGCGTAGGCAAATTGATGCTCAGCCGACTTTGTTCGGCTCTAGATCAACCTCCTTCCGAACTCGGTCGATGTCCTTTGGAACTCGATCGACCGAGCTTTTTACCAGATCGACGGAGTTCGGAACTCGGTCGATCAAGCTCGGAACGAGATCGACGAAGCTTTTTGCTCGGTCGATCAAGCTCCGAGCTCGGCGCGAGTCGTTCAGAACTCCGCCCGCCTCCTTCGGAAGGAGATCAATGAAGCTCGGAACGAGATCGATGGAGCTCCGAACTCGGTCGATGAAGCTTTTTACGAGATCGATGGAGCTCGGAACTCGGTCGACCGAGCTTTTTGCTCCGTCGATCTCCTTTGGAACTCGGCCGACCTCGTTCCGAACGATGATTTTCTCTGTCCACGGGCCCCAAGGCAAAAAAGAGGGGCGCCCCTCACGGTCCCGCGGCTTCCACCCGCGGGGGTTGGGTTAGCCCGCATATTTCATCGGTCGATTATTTTGGTGGTTTGCGCTGGGATGATTTGGGGTTGGGTTAGTAGCGCTCAAGAAGCTCCGAGCTGCTGCCAGCGCCGGCTGACAAGATGACGGTAGCGTTCTTTCGTTTCTTCGGAGCAGAATCCGCAATCAATCAGTGCCGTGCACGCATCCAGACTTTTCTCAAATCGTTGAAAGACGTTCGAGATCTGGCGATCTGTCATACGTAAGGTTTGGCCGAGGGCGAGAAAATCACCTCTGCGAAGTTTCTTCTTACGGCCGTTGATTGTGAGGGCGGATTCTTCTTCGTCCTCCGGCAGCAACAGAACCGTCGGGAGCAAATCGTAGGCGGGCGAGAGGCTGATTTCGCCATTCGATGCGCGCAGCAGGGAAAAATTTTTCAGATGCATGTCCGAGTTGCCGGTCAGGAAGCAGAAGAGGTTCACTTCGAAAAAACGGACGGCATCCAGCCCGGAATTGTTGCAGTGCCGGAGAATCACCTTGCCGGCGGATTCCAAGGAGCCGCGATATTTCTCCTCGGTAAGCCGGTCGGTGAGTTGGCACATGTCCTCCATCGCCAGCTTACGCTCTCTGTCCCTGTCCATGCGGCGAACAATCAACGCGGGCGGTCCATTGTGCAGGGATATCAACCCGCAAGATGCCGTTGCTATTCCGCAACATGCCGCCATCCGCATGGTGAGATGCTCCAACTCGGGCATCTCCGGGAATCTCTCCACCGGCGGCTTCAAGATGTATCCATCCTCGAGCCCCACAAGCGTGAAACGTCCACCGTCCCGCGCGTTGCCATGCTCGAGATGCAGCAAGAGCTTGGGCTGAACGCCCGGAACCGCGATGTGACTGCGGACGATTTGCTCGGCCAGCGAGTTCAACTCCTCCCATGTGTAAGAAATTTGCGGTGGCCGTGCTGCGTCGAAAAGTTCCCGGCAGCAGTCGGCATGGTAGTCCTTCTCCCGCGCGCTCAGGTCGCCCAGGCAAATCCGGCATCGCGGCTTATTCATCGCCGGTCTCCGCGTTGATCGGCACCACTCCAGCGGCACCGATGCAATCCCGGCAGCAGGCCAGCAAGAGTCCCATACGGTCACGGGGATCGATCTTCCATGTCGCCTCGGCGATCTGCAGCAGCCATCCCTCCGGAATCAGCCCGTCAAAAAATGGAAACAACCGCTTGTCCTCAAAGGGCTCGCGCCGCAGTGGCAGGGACAGGCTCACGGGCTCGGCTTTCGGATTCTCCAAATAATCCGCGCGGTAGTTGAATCGATATCCCCGCTCGAGTTCCTCGAGGATGCCCACGGCACGGCCATGAAGCAGAACTTCAGCTTTTCTCATCGTCGAACTCCGGTCGGAAAGGCAAGGGCCCCATTCGATGGCCGAACAGCGCCAGAACTTGGTTGACCTTGTCGAGGCGAAGGGTCTGCTTGCCTTGTTCGAGGTCGCGGATAAAGCGCAGGCCGACACCGGCCCGATCGGCCAGATCGTGCTGGGTCATGTCGGCAGCTTTCCGCTTGGTTTTCAGAAAATGAATCAGTGGGTCTTTCATTGAATACCCTTAAGGGTATAAAACTTTACAAATCAATGTTTCTATACCTGATCGGGTTCAGCAAGCCCATTTTTAAAAAAAACAATACCCGAAAGGGTGTAGAAGATGACGATCACAAGTGCACAACCGCATTACATCCTAACAGCCCACATCCAAAAAGAAGTCCTATGCACCAAGTGGGCGTGAAACAGCCAGCTAAAGCCCCGGCATGGAGAGATCTTCTCCCGATGTTTTCATCGTTTCTTTGCGGCTACCCAACAACCCACACCAACACCATCAACACCAACATCCTACCCCCATTCAGTCCCCAAACTTTGATGTAGACCCCCAAACTTTGATGTAGACCCGCATTACAATCGCTCTTTCACGGAGTTGAAAGAGCGACCCTAACGGGATTCGAACCCGTGTTACCGCCGTGAAAGGGCGGTGTCCTAGGCCACTGGACGATAGGGTCAATGAGGCGTGAAAGAATGCCGCAACGCAGTGTAAATGCAAGAGGCTTGTTGCTGGCCCGCTCGCGGCTGCGCACCTAAAAACTGAAATCGATGACAATCTTTTTCCCGCGGGAACACGGGGAAAAGCGTGCCGCACTGACGCCGGAGAATGCGGCAAAAATCCGCAAGCCTGGGCTCGACGTTTTCATCAAGGCAGGATTGAAATCCGCGTGATTTTTTTTGCCGGCACGAAGCCGGTGTATTTTCTCGCGACGACACCGGCAAAGGTTCAGGTCCCGGTGTCGAAAATGAGGAAGATATAGACCCCGAAGAGCAGCAGGTGGATGGCGCCGTGAAGCATGTTTGTGCGGCCTTGCCCGAACGTGAGTATGCAGACGGCTTGGACGATGAGGAGAAGGACCACTTCGGCGTTGTCCAAGCCGAGGATCACGGTCTTTCCGGTGATCAGGCCGATGGCCAGGGCCGCGGGAATCGTGAGGCCGATGGTTGCGAGCACCGATCCGAGCAGGAGATTGATCGAGCGTTGCATGCGGTTTTGAAGCGCCGCTTCGATGGCGGCCAGACCCTCGGGGGCAAGGAGAAGGCTGGCGACGATAAAGCCGCTGAATCCTTCCGGGAGCCCGAGGTCGTTGCTGGCGTAATGCAGGACGACCGCGAGCTTTTTCGCGAGCAGCACGACAGGCGCAATGTAGGCGAACAAAAGGGCAGTGTGGGCCGCGTTGGAAAGCGGGGACGGACGCCCAACGTGACCGTCGTTCGCGTCGCCTTCAGGATCGCGGAAGAAATCCCGATGCCGGTTTGTCTGCACCAGGAGGAAGACGCCGTAGATCGCGAGCGAAAGAACGACGAGCCCGGCGGCATGCGTGGCGGAATATCCTCCGCGAATTCCGGATTTCGTGAAAATCGGGAGAACAAGGCCGATCACGGCGAGCGGCAGGATCATGGCAAGGTAGGAGTTGGCTCCCTGAAGATTGAACGACTGCTCGTGGAACTTGAGGCCGCCCGCCACGAGGCAGAAGCCTACCAGCGCCGTGAGGACGATCATGACGACGGAATACATCGTGTCGCGCGCGAGCGTGGGCTGGTCGCTGTGCAGCATGAGTGCGCTGATCATGAGGACTTCGAGGCTGATCACCGCGATGGTGAGGATCATGGTGCCGTAGGGTTCGCCGAACCTTTCGGCCAGAGCATCCGCGTGGCGCACCACGGCGAAGGCGGCGCAGAGAATGGCGGCGGCGATCCACAAAAGGGAGAACAGAGAGGGTGCGAGGGACTGGTGATGGCCCACCCACGCGTCGCCGTAGATGAGCCAGAGAGCAGCCGAAGGCCAGACGACAAAAAGCGGCCATTCGTTTCGCCAAAAACGCCGGTCGTCCTTCTGGCTCATAGGACGGTGGATTTAGCACGCGCGAGCCATGCAAGCGAGCCCGTTCGGCGCAGTGCGCGCTATTCGAATGACGCCTGGATGCCCAATGCGGTGAGAAGTCCCGGCGTGATGTTGCCGGTGACAGGCAAGTTGTTCTGCGCCTGGTATTGCTCGATGGCGCTGGCACAGGAGGCAGCGTTGCCGTCGATCGGGCCGCTGTAGAGCCCGAGCTTCTGCAGGGCGACTTCAACGGCGGTCTCGACGGGGTAGCTGGCGTAAACCGGGTATTGGACGTAGTCGGGTTGGGTGATGATGTTCCAGCCGGCCCAAGCCCCGAACGGTGCGGCGTAGGCGACCCACGGATCGCAATTTACCGCGACGTAGTCGCCGTTCTGCCAAATGTATCCGGCGCGGTAGCCCCCGGGGCCCGAGACGGTGGTGTCATAGTCTTTGCCGTCGGCGGTGCGCACGTTCACGTTCGCCGTGTCGTCGCCCTCCGGGCGGATGTTGACATCGGCCGAACCCGCGGGATCGGCAACGCGAAAGTTGTCGTCGTCTACGCGGTCGATGTTCGCGTTCTCAAGAGCGTTGTTGTCCACGCGCGGTTCTTCGTCGCGGAAGGCGTTTTCGTCCACGGCGTCTTCGCGAAAACCACCTTCGCCCATTCCGCCGCGGAATCCGCCACCGCCACCGCGCGCGTGGGCGGGGACGGGCAGCAAGGCAAGCAGCGCAAGGGTGGCCAGAAGAGGAATGGCTTTCATCAATTTACCGCTTATTCCAGGCGGCACGGGGAAGCAAGCGGTCGGGGTCCTTTTCTTAGGGATTGCAACTATCAGAGAATCTAATAGTCTGCACGGCAATGTCTGTTGCTCCCGTCGCGAGTGGTGTCCGCCAGCCCAACCCTCTTTTGATTTTTGCGAAGTCATCCATCGGGAAAAAATGGATCGTGGGTATGTCGGGCGCCTTGCTGGTGCTTTTTGTTGTGGCGCATCTGGCCGGAAATCTGAGCATTTACATCGGGCCGCACGGCGAGGGGATCAACATTTACGCGCAGGCTCTGCATGCCAGCCAGGCTTTCTTGTGGTCCGCGCGCGGGGGCTTGCTCCTGGTTTTTCTTGTCCACATTTTCACCACTCTTTCGCTCGTGATCGAGAACAGGCGCGCCCGTCCCCAGCGCTACGCGGTCAAGGCCCATGTGCAGAGCACGATCTTTGTGCGGACCATGGCTCTGAGCGGATTGGTGGTCCTGAGCTTCCTGATTTTCCATGTGCTGCAGTTCGCCGCGGGGATGAGCCCGTATTCGCACCTTTATGACGCGGAAGGCCGCCATGATGTCGCGGCCATGATCATCAAGAGCTTCCACAACCCCTGGGTGTCCGGATTTTACTTTCTGAGTATCGTTCTTTTGGGCATGCACCTGAGCCACGGGATATCCAGTCTTTTCCAGACGTTCGGGCTCAACGGGCGCAAATCGGCCGGTTTGATCAAATGCTCGGCGCTGGCCGCGGCATGGCTGCTGATGGCGGGTTTTGCGTCGATCCCCGTCGCCTCGGTGACCGGCTACCTGAAAGTGCTGCCGGACGAATCCCGTGTCGCGCCGGAACTCACCGCGAAGGCCCTCGATTCATGAGCACAATCACCCTCGATCCCAAAATTCCATCCGGTCCGCTGGCCGACAAATGGACGAACTTCAAGGCATCGAGCAAGTTGGTGAGCCCGGCGAACAAGCGGCGCTACGAGTTGATCGTTGTTGGATCGGGTCTGGCCGGCGGCAGTGCTGCTGCGGTCTTCGGCGAGCAGGGCTACAACGTGAAATGCTTCTGCTATCAAGACAGCCCCCGTCGCGCGCACAGCATCGCGGCGCAGGGCGGTATCAACGCGGCGAAGAATTACCAGAACGACGGCGACAGTGTTGGTCGCCTGTTCATGGACACGATCAAAGGGGGCGATTTCCGGTCACGTGAGGCGAACGTCTACCGTTTGGCCGAAGTCAGCAGCCGCATCATCGACCAATGTGTTGCGCAGGGCGTGCCTTTCGCGCGCGAATACGGCGGGATGCTGGCCAACCGCTCGTTCGGCGGGGCGCAGGTCTCGCGGACTTTTTACGCCCGTGGTCAAACAGGACAGCAGTTGCTGCTCGGGGTCTATTCGGAGCTGAGCCACCAGATTTCGGCAGGATCGGTGAAAATGTATCCGCGGCACGAGATGCTTGATCTCGTTTTGGTGGATGGGCATGCCAAAGGTGTGATTGTCCGCGACATGGTGACCGGCGAAATCGAAGCTCACTCCGCGGATGCGGTGATCCTCGCCACCGGCGGCTATGGCAACGCTTTCTATCTCTCGACCAACGCGATGGGATGCAACGTAACCGCCACTTACCGCGCTTACCGCCGGGGAGCGCTTTTCGCCAATCCTTGCTTCACCCAGATCCACCCCACGTGCATCCCGGTGAGCGGCGATTACCAGTCGAAGCTCACGCTGATGAGCGAATCGCTGCGCAACGACGGCCGCGTCTGGGTGCCCAAGCGCAAGGAGGACTGCGGTAAAAAGCCTTCGGACATTCCCGAGGACGACCGCGATTATTTCCTCGAGCGCAAATACCCGAGCTACGGCAACCTCGCGCCTCGCGATATTTCTTCGCGTTCGGCCAAGGAGGTGTGCGACGAGGGGCGCGGGGTGGGGCCCGGCGGTCTCGGTGTTTACATGGATTTTGCCGACGCGATCAAACGCCTCGGAGAAAACACGGTCCGCGAGCGCTACGGCAATCTCTTCGAGATGTATGAAAACATCACGGGGGAAAACGCCTACAAGACGCCGATGCGTATTTACCCCGCGGTGCATTACACGATGGGCGGGCTTTGGGTGGACTACGAGCTGCAGAGCAATATCCCGGGCTTGTTCGTCATCGGCGAAGCCAACTTTTCCGACCACGGGGCCAACCGTCTCGGCGCCAGCGCGCTCATGCAGGGTTTGGCAGACGGCTATTTCGTCCTGCCTTACACGATCGGCAACTACCTCGCGCCGGTCCGCGGCACGCGCCCGGATGTGAACCGTCCCGAATTCAAAAAGGCCGAAGATGATGTTCGCGACCGCATCAAGCGTTTGCTCTCGATCAAGGGCAAGCGGACGGTGGACAGTTTTCACCGCGAGATCGGGAAGCTGCTCTGGGACGAGTGCGGCATGGCGCGGAGCAAGGAGGGCCTCGAGCGTGCGATCAAGAGGTTCGACCAGATCCGGGAGGAATTTTGGAGCGATGTGCGTGTCCTCGGGGACAATGACGAATTGAACCAATCGCTCGAAAAAGCCGGGCGTGTCGCCGACTTCATCGATTTCGGGCAACTCATGTGCGAGGACGCGCTCAACCGCAACGAATCGTGCGGCGGGCATTTCCGCGTCGAATACCAGACGCCGGAAGGCGAAGCTCTGCGGAACGATGATGACTACTTCTACGTGTCGGCTTGGAAATACACCGGCGAGGGCAACAAACCCGAGTTGATCAAAGAGCCGCTGCACTACGAGACGGTCAAGCTCGCTACCAGAAGCTATAAGTAGTGGAGGGTTGAGCGATGAGAGTTGAGAGATGTCAGAGGAACAAAAAAGAGGATTCAACTTTGAGAAGCTCGACGTCTGGCAACGGGCGCAAGATCTCGCGGCATTTATCTACGACATCACCGCAAAATTCCCACCGGATGAGAGGTTCGGGCTCAGCAGCCAAATGCGGCGTGCGGCAATCTCTGTCTCTTCCAACATTGCCGAGGGAAGCTCCCGGTCCTCGCGCCAGGATTTTGCGCGTTTCGTCGAGCTTGCCGTCGGCTCTCTCTACGAGCTTGTTAGCCAAGGGTTTATTGCTCGCAAGCAGGAGTTTATCGCTGAGCAGGACTTTCAGAAGCTCTATGCCGAATCCGACGAACTTATCCGCATGTTCAGCGGTCTGCGTAAGCACTTGCGCTCCTAGTCCTTCAACCTTCAACTTTCATCTCTCAACTTTCTAATGAACTTTCACCTCAAGATCTGGCGGCAGGAGGAAGGCAGCACTCGCGGGGCCTTCGAGGACGTCGAAGCCAAGGACATTCCCGCCGAGGCCTCGTTTTTGGAGATGCTCGACATCGTCAACGAAGGTCTGACGGAGAAAGGCGCGGAGCCTGTGGCGTTCGACCACGATTGTCGTGAAGGCATCTGCGGCATGTGCAGCCTCACGATCAATGGAATCCCGCACGGCAAGGGCCGCGGAACGACGTGCCAGCTCTACATGCGGAAATTCAACGACGGGGACACGATCTACATCGAGCCTTTCCGCGTCGGCGCATTTCCCGTGGTCAAAGATCTCGTGGTCAATCGCTCGGCATTCGATCGCATCATGGCGAGCGGCGGCTTCATAAGCGAACGATGCGGCAACGCGCAGGATGCCAACGACACGCCGATTCCCAAGACGGTGGCCGACTATGCGATGGACGCGGCGGCCTGCATCGGATGCGGCGCCTGCGCGGCGGCCTGTCCCAACGGGTCGGCGATGCTCTTTGTCGCGGGGAAAGTCGGTCATCTCGGTTTGCTGCCCCAGGGCAAGCCGGAATCGAATCGCCGCGTGCGCACCATGGTGGCCCGCATGGACGAGGAAGGTTTCGGCAACTGCTCGAACTACTACGAGTGCGAAGCCGTGTGTCCGGCGGGTGTCCCGGCCGCGTTCATTGCCAAGATGAACCGCGACTACGCGCTGGCCAGCGTTCGCAACGCTGTCGAGGCGACGGCTTAAAACTTCAAGACGCGGTCGAGGAAGCGGCGGGCGACTGCTGTTTGCGGCGCGGCGAAAAATTCTTCGGCCGAGTTCTGTTCGGCGATTTGGCCATTGGCGAGAAAAGCCACACGATCGGCCACGGTGCGGGCGAAATTCATTGCGTGGGTCACGAGGATGAACGTCCGCCCCTCGGACTTGAGGTCGGCGATGACTTCCAACACTTCGGCGGTCATCTCGGGATCCAGCGCGGACGTAGGCTCGTCGAAGAGGAGAAGCTTCGGTCGGATCGCCACGGCGCGGGCAATGGCCACGCGTTGGCGTTGTCCTCCGGATAATTCCGCGGGGCGTTTGCCCGCGTGGTCCTCGAGGTGGAGTCGCTCGAAAAGTTGCAAAGATCGCGTGCGGGCTTTGTCCGGGGTGAGAGCGTGCACGGCAGTGAGAGGGAGCATGACATTGGCCAGGGCATCCAGGTGGGGGAAAAGATTCCACGACTGGAAGACCGTGCCGATGCGGCTGCGGTAATGGCGCAGCGATTTCTCGTCTTCCGGGACGCGTGCGCCATCGACGGAAACCGATCCTGCCTCCGGAGACTCGAGCCCCCCGATGAGGCGAAGAAGAGTCGATTTGCCGCCTCCCGAGGGCCCGAGCAGCGCGAGCACGTGCGGAAAGTCGAGCGTTGCCGTGATGCCGTCGATCACGCTGTGGCCGCCGTAGCGTTTGGTGAGCTGCTGCAACTCGAGTTGCATTGCTAGTTGAGGGTTGAGGGTTGAGGGTTGAGGGTTGGAGCGGGGATCTGAAAACAACGTCGGGACGGGGGCCGGCGCAGCAAGCCTCGGCGGATAGGGTTCGC
>VEQL01000060.1 GCA_018883245.1 Chthoniobacterales bacterium | reverse complement strand
ATGTGGAATTGGTCGGCGCGTTCGACAATGTCGACACGGTGATCGTTTGCGCCTGAGCATTGCCGAGTGAAAACACGGCGACCAAGCACAGGGTGAGCAGGGATGTTGTTTTGATGTTCATGGTGGTCATGGGGATGTGAGTTTGCGAGTTGACTTAATACGCCAAATCTCCGGCGCTATGCTCGCTTTTTCAAACGGAATAAATGGCAAAGTTTAGCATAAAAAGACTACCCACTAATTCCTTGAAGTTGCCGCTTTGAGTGACAAGAACTGTGAGGTTTTCTCTTGGAAAAAAGGTGAAAAGCAGGACATTGCGACAATGATTCGTTACGCGTGGAGTGATTTGAAGGGGTTGCAAACCCGGTGCCCCCACGTCGCTGCGATCATGGATGCCGGGCACAGAGACGTCCCTTTTTACGTGCAGGAAGACTT
The DNA here is from genome assembly GCA_018883245.1 of Chthoniobacterales bacterium. Taxonomy (NCBI): domain Bacteria; kingdom Pseudomonadati; phylum Verrucomicrobiota; class Spartobacteria; order Chthoniobacterales; species Chthoniobacterales bacterium. The sequence continues at coordinate 10,057 of VEQL01000060.1, read as the reverse complement.
CTCAACCTTGGCATTTATCCGGCGCGGCACCGGCACCAAAGTGGTCGGCAGCCGGAAATACAGCATCAGCGAGCGGTCGGTGTATGTGATCCATCCCGGCATCCAGCACTCCTATGAGAGCACACGCCGCCTCCTTCTTTGCAATTTCTGCTACCGTCCGGAAATCTGGAACAGCCTCCCGACTACGCTGCAATCGCACATCGGCTTTCACGCGCTCTTTCATATCGAACCGACTTTGCGGCGGACGCGCAACTACGACGCCCGCCTGGTGATCGACAAGGAAGATTTCCAAATTTTCATGGACCATATCCGTGTTTTGATCTCCCTGCGCGATCCGCACCCGGCGGTGGAGATCACGGCGGTCGCTCGGGTGACGGAAATTTTCGCCCGTTTGATTTTCCTCTACGAGCAGCAGCACTCGGAAAACAACGCGCACGCGCTGCCCATGAAAGTCGCCCGCGTGGTGCAATGGATCAACGAAAACATCAGCCGCCCGTTCGACAACCGGGAAATCGCCGGGGTGGCGGAGGTTTCGCAGCGCACGCTGGCGGCCCTTTTCCAAGAGGTTTACGGGATCAGCCCGAAGGAGTTCGTCCTCCGCCAGCGCTTCCGCGTGGCCAAGAATCTGTTGCTCGACACCGAACTCAACATCACGGAAATCAGCGCGGCCTGCGGCTTTGCCGACAGCAACTATTTTGCCCGGCGGTTCCGGGAAAACTTCCACATGCAGCCCCGCGAGTTCCGCAAGAGAGGAAAGAAAGCCAAGCCTGCACGGGCCGGGAAAAGACCGGCGAAAGCCTGATCTGTGGGAATGCCGGGCAGTTTGAAAGTCTCCAATGCCGGAAGCCCGGCGAGCATGATCCGCTCGGTGCCGACGGCTCCACGCGCTCTCTTTGCCGGCAAGACTTGCGCAATTATGACCGGGAGTTTTATTCTTATTTCAGAGGCGAGCGCGGCAGTCTGCTCTCCCGCTCAGTTCCCAAAAACCTGTGGTTCCGATCTTGCACCTTTCAATCCAGAACCGCACGTGGCTGCTTGAATAATGGTCCGGTGCCACACAGCGGGCGCCCGGCATTCCACGCGATCATGCGAACGGATATGACGAGCCGGAACCCGGGGATCATGCAACGATCGCACGTTGAACGGTGCCCGTTGCAGGGTTGACCGGCACCGGATCTCCTCTGCGAATTCATGGCTAAGAACACTGTCAAAGTAGGGATTGTCGGCATCGGCGGATACGGGCGCGCTCTTTTGGAGCTGCTTCTCGACGAGCAGCAGGCGGGCACGGCGGAAATTTCGGCCGCGGTCGTTGTGGATCCGGCGGCCGACGCTTCACATCTTGCTTTTCTCAAATCCGGTGCGCCCGCATGCCGGATTTACCGTTCGTGGGAAGAACTCATGACGGCCGGGGAAAAGCTCCAGCTGATGGTGCTGCCTGTGGGCATTCCGTTTCATGCGGACTTGTCGGTGTCATCGCTGGCTGCCGGGTGGAATGTCCTCGTGGAAAAGCCTCTGGCCGGATCCGTGGCCGACGGGCTGCGTATTGTCGAGGCCGAGGAACGCAGCGGCAGGTTCGTCGCTGTCGGCTATCAAGACATGTATGGCGAGGCCGTGCCGGAGATTCTGTCGGCAATTTCGTCCGGTGAAATCGGGGCTGTGGAACGGGTCAGCGCCTTTGCCATCTGGGGTCGCCCGAGGTCATATTATCGACGCAACACTTGGGCCGGGCGGCTTTATGACGCGGGCCGGCCCGTCTTCGACTCGCCTTTCAACAACGCGCTGGCCCATTTTCTCAACATGGCCCTGGTCTTCGCCGGTGACACGCGCGGCAATCCGGCGAGGCCGCTCTCGGCGCAGGCGGCGCTCTTCCGCAGACACGCCATTGAATCCTGCGACACCGCCAGCATCCGCTGGGCTACGGATTCAGGCGCGCAAGTGGATGTCTATTTCTCACACCTCACAAGCAGGCAAATCGGACCCCATTTGCAGATCCATGGAAGCAGGGGTTCGATTTTCTGGAGGGTGGAGGATTGTTGGGAACTGCACAGCGGGGGGAAACCGGCTCTCCGCCGCGGCGTCCAAACCGGCCCCGAATTAAGAAAATCCATGATGCGGCGAGTTTTGCAGCGTGCTTCCGGTGAGGAGGTGAAAGTGTTCACGCCGCGCCAGGCTCTTGCCCACGTGGAGGCTGTCGAATTGGCCCACCGCGCCGCGGAAATTTTCACGTTGCCGCCAGGCCCGGTCCCGGCGGAGGAAGAGTGGATTGAAGCCGATCATCTGGAAGAAGTCATGAGGTCCGCCCGGGATGCGAATCGTCTGCTATGCGCGCAGTCCCTTGCGGAACCTCTGCGGCACACATGTTCGGAATGATGCCCCCCAAACAAGGCGGGATCTTCGATGATGGAGGCTTTTGGCTGAAGGAAGTTGCCCAAACGTGAATCACCGGCGACGCGTCACCGTGGGATAAACTCGAGAAACTTGCGGAGACCATGCTCCAGCTTCCGCAACTTTCATTGCTCCTGAGTCGCCGCCTGCCTCAAAGCTGGCGGAACCAATCTTCCGGCCCCATGGCTCTTGCCCACTTGAAGCGTCGAAGAAGCCAGATCTTTTACCCTTTCCTCGACTTCGGGCGTGACGCGGTCATTCTATCAGTGCCGCCGGTAAAGGCGGGAAATCGTATTTTCATGGCAGTCACCGCGCAACCGAAGGTATTGGCCTTTGCCGAAACGCCGTTTCTGAGCATCACGGCGCTGGTGGCCGATGCCATGCTCAAGGCGGGGGATATCGAACTGCTCGGGTTCGAGCCGACCGGGACCGAGATGATCATGATCCGCATCGCAGCCGCAGGGACCGGCGATGCCGAAGCCGCGCTGGCCGCCGCACGCCAAGAGGCTGCTCGGCTCGGGGCCTCGGCAACCACCGCGATGATGGCCCGCCCGCATTCCGACATCCCCTTGCTCAACACCAAACCGAACACCATCAATCCTCTTTACGGCGGACGCGAGGAGATGCGTGCGTCGGATTTTCCTCAAAAACCTATGAACGCAAAACAACAAGCCATCGGAATTCTCGAAACCCAGGGACTCACCGCCATCCTCGAAGCCACGGACGCGATGCTGAAAGCTGCGAACGTGGAACTCGTGGGCAAGGAAAAGATCGGCGCGGCCTACGTGACAATCATCGTGCGCGGCGATGTGGCCGCCGTGAAAGCGGCGGTGGATGCCGGAGCGCAGGCGGCCGCCCCGCTGGGCAAAGTCATCGCCGCCCACGTGATCGCGCGTCCGCACGAGGGGTTGATTGCGCTGCTGCCCTGAGTCGCGCCCGCGGTGCGGGTGAAAGACCAACCTGATCGGAGCCTGTCCCGGCACCTTTTGTTGACGTGGTCTATCGCGTCTGCCGGGGACGCAAGGTGCCGCCGAGACGCTCTTGGATTCTGGCGGCGCATTTGCGAAGGGGCTGCACGAGTCGCAAGGGGTCGATCTTCCCGCGCGCGGGCGAAAGCACCGAAATGGCCAGCGAGGCGAAAAGAGGCGTCCCCTCGAACCCGCAACCCACGGCAGTGTCGGCAACGCCACCGACCGTTTCGCTCAGGGCGGTGGAAACGCGGGTCCGGGCCACACGCCTGATGACATTCTCCATCTGGCGCCGCCGATGGGCGCCCAGTGCCCGCCAATCCGGGTCTTCTCCCAGCAAACGCATCCGCTCCGCCTCGTCCAGAACCGAAAGCAAAAGGCGCCCCGAAACGGTGTGGATGGCGGGGAAGCGTCCGCCCACTTCCACCGCCAGCCTGATGGGGCGCGGGCTTTCATTGCGGTGGATCACCACGAGTTCGGTGCCGTCGAGGAGGCCGAGATGGCAGGACTCGCCCGTCTCCTCGCTCAGCCGTTTCATCTCGGGTGCGGCGGCTCGCACGAGTTCCGCAACCGGCTCGAGCCTCTGCGCCAATGCGTGCAGCTTGAGCGTGAGCCGATACGCCCCGCCGGCCTCGCGCTGCAGGTAGCCGCGCGCCTCCAGGCAGCTTACCATGCGGAAAATCTCGCTGTTGCCGCGTCCCACCGCGGCGGCCAGGTCGGTCAAGGTGAGGGGGCCGGCGCTGACAGCCAGCGCCTCGATGAGGTCGAGCCCCTTTTCCAGTGCGGGCACCGGGTAGGATTTTGCGGGCATGGGAGCAGATCGTGGCACGGACGGCCCCCTGATTCGAACAATTTTATTTGCAAAATAGACTTTTGCCGGAGAGATTGGCGTATACATGTCCCCCGTTTTGAACACGCGTCCCGAACTTCCCGCGAAAAAGTTTCCCATCGCCATCATCGGCACGGGAGGCATTGTCAAAGACGCGCATTTGCCCGCCTACCGCCTGGCGGGATTTCCCGTGTGGGGGATGATGAACCGCACGGTGTCCCGCGCCGAGGCCCTCGCCAAGGAATACGGTGTCAGCGAGGTGTTCGACTCGCTCGACAAAATGGTCGCGAAGGCCCCCGACGATGTGATCTACGACCTGGCCCTGCCGGCCTCGATGTTCGTGGAGGCCTTGCGGACGTTGCCGGACGGTTCGCATGTTCTGATCCAGAAGCCCATGGGGGAAAATCTGGAGGAAGCGCGGGAAATTTTGCGGGTCTGCCGCGAGAAGGGATTGCGGGCCGCGATCAATTGCCAGCTGCGCTACGCCCCGTTCGTGCTCGCGGCACGGAGTCTCATCGCCCAAGGCGTGATTGGCGACCTGCTCGACATGGAAATGCGGCTGAATGTTTTCACGCCGTGGGGACTGTTCCCCTTCTTGGAGGGTATCCCGCGCGTCGAGATTGTTTACCACAGCGTCCACTACATCGATCTGTTCCGGTCGTTTCTCGGGGAGCCGCGGAGCATGATGGCGCGCACGGTGCCGCATCCGTCCCTGCCCAAGCTGGCGAGCGTGTCGAGTTCCATCATCATGGATTACCCGGATCCGGTCCGCGCCACGATCACGACGAACCATTCCCACCGGTTCGGCGCGAAGCACCAGGAAAGCTACCTCAAGTGGGAGGGCACGAAGGGCGCGATCGTAGCGCGGATCGGGCTGCTGATGGATTATCCCCGCGGCGTCGGCGACACTTTCGAGTATTGTGCGCTCGTGGAGGGGCGCGAGCCGGAGTGGACGCCGGTCAAAATCGAGGGCTCGTGGTTCCCCGAGGCCTTCATCGGCACGATGGCCCAGGTGATGCGCGCCAAGGAAGGCTCGGCCCCGGAAATGCCGACATCGGTGGAGGACGTCATCAAGACGATGGCGTGCGTCGAGGCGGCCTACGAGTCGAGTCGTGTCGGCGGCGTGCCTCCGGGGAGGTTCCTCGCGTGACATCCGGACAGTTCTTCGAAGACTACGAGGTCGGGTCGGGGCGGGTGACCACGGGGCGCACGATCACCGAGGCCGACATCGTGCTCCACGCGGGACAGACCGGGGATTTCTACCCGCATCACATGGACAAGGAGTGGTGCGCGACCCAGCCGTTCAAGGAGCGCATCGCGCACGGCACGCTGGTCTTTTCGGTCGCGGTCGGCCTGACGGCCGGCGAGATCAATCCGCGGGCGATGACCTACGGCTACGAGCGCCTGCGGTTCCCGAAACCTGTGTTCATCGGCGACACCATCACGTCGAAAATCACAGTCTCGGCAAAGCGCGACCACAAGCGGCCGACCCACGGGATTGTGACGGAGAAACTCGAGGTCACCAACCAGCACGGCGAAACCGTGCTGGCTTGCGAGCACCTTCTGCTCGTGGAGCGGCGGGAGGCTCCGTCCGGGGCATGATCGAACTGCGCGGCATCGCCTGGAACCACTCGCGCGGCTTCACCTCCGTGGTCGCCACCGCGCAGCGCTTCGAGGAACTGCACCCCGGGGTCCGCATCACTTGGGAGAAGCGTTCCTTGCAGGCCTTCGCGGATGCGCCCATGGACCGACTCGCGGCGGATTACGATCTGATCGTGATGGACCATCCGCACACCGCGATCGCCGCGGAGTCGGGTGTCCTGCTTCCTCTCGACGAATGGCTTCCGGCGGAATTCCTCGGGGACCAGAGCCGGAATTCCGTCGGGCGTTCGCACGACAGCTACTCGCACCTCGGGCACCAATGGACGCTGGCGACCGACGCCGCGGCGCCCGTCGCGACATGGCGCCGGGATTTGATGGACGCGCACGGGTTGCCGCTGCCCGCGACGTGGGAGGACGTGCTTGCGCTGGCGAGGGCCGGCCATGTCGCGGTTTCGTTGTTCCCGGTGGACGTGCTCATGCACGTTTACATGTTCTGCGAGGCGCTCGGGACGCCGGCTTTTGCCGCAGACGGCGAATTTGCGCCGGCGGATTCGGTGGCGGCGGCGCTCGAGTGCCTGAAGGAACTCGGGGAGCTCTGCGGGCCGGAGTCGTTCGAAAGAAATCCGATCCTCACGGCCGAGTTTATGACGCGGGACGACGCGGCGGCCTATTGTCCGTTCGCCTACGGTTATTCGAACTACTCGCGTCCCCGCTACGCCCGCAAGGTGTTGAAAGCGGGCGGCCTCGTGAGCTTCCGGGGCAGGCGGCTGCGTTCCACGCTCGGCGGTGCGGGGCTGGCGGTTTCCTCGAAAACCGCGCACCGGCAAGTCGCGGCGGATTACGCGCGCTTCACGGCGGAGGCCGAGACCCAGCGGGGGATTTATTTCGAAGCCGGCGGGCAGCCGGGCTACCGGGGGGCGTGGACCGATGACGGGGTGAACGCCGCCTCGAACAATTTTTTCAAGGACACGCTGGCCACCCTCGACGAGGCGATTGTGCGACCGCGCTACGCCGGCTACATGCACTTCCAAGACGCCGCCTCCCCGGTTGCGCACGCCTTCGTGGCCGGCAAATCCAGCCTCAAATCCACGCTCGATGACCTCGGGCGCATCTACCGCGATTCGTTGCAGGTCCCGTCATGAAACCGCTCGAAGGATTGACGGTTTTGGATTTTTCCCAGTTCCTCGCGGGGCCGGCCGCGGCCATGCGTTTGGCCGACCTCGGGGCCCGCGTCATCAAAATCGAACGCCCCCAAGGTGGGGACATTTGCCGGCAGCTTTACATCACCAACCTCGGCGTCGAGGGGGAAAGCACGCTGTTTCACTCGATCAACCGGAACAAAGAGGGGTTTGCCGCCGACTTGAAGAATGCGGACGACCTCGCGGTCGTGCGCGCTTTGATCGCCAAAGCCGACGTGCTCATCGAGAACTTCCGGCCCGGCGTGATGGCCAAGCTCGGGCTCGACTTCGAGGCGGTCAAAAATTTGAACCCGAAGCTGGTTTACGCCTCGGTGACGGGCTACGGCACCGAAGGTCCGTGGGCCGGCAAACCCGGACAGGATCTGCTCGCGCAGTCGATGTCCGGATTGACCTGGTTGAGCGGCAATGACGGCGATCCGCCCACGCCGATGGGCATCGCGGTCGGCGACCTCACGGCCAGTGCGCATCTGGTCCAGGGCATCCTCGCGTGTCTCGTCCGGCGCGGCGTCACCGGGCAGGGTGGGCGGGTCGAGGTGAGCTTGCTGGAATCCATCCTCGACCTGCAGTTCGAGGTCGTGACCACGCACCTGAACGACGGCGGACAGCCGGTGCGGCGCAGCAAGGAAAGCAATGCCCACGCTTATCTCGGCGCGCCCTACGGCATCTACCGCACTGCCGACGGATGGCTTGCGCTTGCCATGGGGGCGGTGCCGCGGTTGGGCGAACTGCTCGGATGCCCGGCGCTCGCGCAATTCGCCGAGCCCGCCACATGGTTCGATCGCCGCGATGAAATCAAAGCCATCCTTCGCGACCACTTGGCGGGCCGGCCGACGTCGCACTGGCTGGGAATTCTCGAGCCTGCGGATATCTGGTGCGCGGAGGTGCTGGATTACGCACGGTTGCGCCGCACGGAAGGATACCGCGCCCTCGGAATGGAACAGGTGGTTCTTTGCCCCGGCGGCACCCCGATCACAACCACGCGCTGTCCCATCCGTATCGACGGCGAAATCCTCAATTCGTCCCGTGGTGCGCCTTCCATCGGCCAACATACGACCGAAATCCGGGAAACCATCAGCGACACCGCATCATGAAAAACCCGAACCCCGACCCCGAGAAGCACGGCGAGATCCCGATCTGGAACGCGGAGGACTGGCTGTATGAAGACATTGTCATAGGGCGGCGCATCCGCTCCATCCGCCGCACGATCAGCGAGGGCGAATCCATGCAGTTCAACGCGCTCGTGCTCGACATGCATCCCTACGTGGCCGACGAGATTTTCGCCAGGGAGCAGGGGGTGTTCGGGCGGCGCCTCGTGGCGGGGGCGATGGTTTTCAGCGTGGGACTCGGGCTGGTGGCCACCAATTGTGTGAATGCCTTCAGCTACGGCTATGACAAGCTTCGCTTCATCAAGCCGGTTTTCATCGGCGACACGATCTACACCATCAAGACCGACCTCGAGAAGACGCCGAAGTATCCCGAGATGGGTCTTTACCGCGCGAGCTACGAGGTGTTCAAAAACGAGGGTGAACTTGTGCTTTACTGCGAGCATTTGCAGACCGTCAAATACCGCGATGCGGCGGCGGCGCGCGGCAACGCCTGACTTCCATCCACTATGACACCTGCGGACCCCATCCTCGGCACAGGACTGCACGCGGTAGGCGCCATGTGTGCGGCGCTTTGCTACACGCCGCAAAAGGCGGCACGCGGCTGGTCGTGGCAGACCTTCTGGCTGGCACAGGCTTCCGTTTGCTGGCTGATCCTGCCGGTGGTCGGAGCCTGGCTCACGATCCCCGGGCTTATGTCCGTCCTCGCGGAAGCCCCGTCGTCCGCGATGCGCAATTCCTTCCTTCTCGGGATGCTCTACGGCGTCGGCGGCACGGCGTTCGGCCTGGCCATCCGCTACATCGGGTTCTCCATGACCTACGCGCTGGCCATCGGAATTTCCTGCGTCCTGGGCACCTTGCTCCCTCCGATGGTCAACGGGCAACTTGCGGTCGTCTTCGGCAAGCCCGGTGCGGGCTTTGTGCTCGGCGGCATCGGGATCGGCGCCTGCGGGATCCTGCTCACCGGGTTGGCCGGCCGGTTCAAAGAGGCCGACCTCGGCGGCCGCAGCGACTCGTTCAACCTCGCGAAAGGCATACCGCTGTGTCTTCTCGCCGGCGTGCTGTCGGCGGTTTACGGATTTTCGCTGTCGGCGGGACAACCGATCGCCGACGTTGCGGCCAAGCACGGTGCGGGGCAGTTCGAGGGCAACGCCATTTACATCTTTTCCAACTCGGGCGCATTCCTGACCACCGCCATCTACTGCCTCTGGTTGCACCTGCGGCACCGCACGATGCGCGAATACGTCGACCTGCCTGCCGGTATCGAGAACAAGCGCCTGCCGCTCAATTTCTCCATGGCCGTCCTCACCGGATGCCTCTGGTATGGACAATTCTTTTTTTACGGACTCGGCCACGTGCGGATGGGCGAATACAAGTTTTCCAGCTGGGGCGTCCATATGATCATGCTGGTGCTCTTCAGCACGTTCGCGGGCATTTTGCTGCGGGAATGGATTTCCTGCCGCCCGCGCACCCGGGCCAGCCTCGCCCTCGCTGTTATTGTGCTGATCGCCGCCGTGCTCTGCCTCGCTTATGGCAACTACCTCGGAGAAGCCGTCCCCGCCCATTAGTGAATCCCATGGAACGCCACGCCACCGCCATCGCGATCAGCGCCGGGAAACTCCACGAATGCAAGTGCCGGTGCGCGGGATGCCGTTGGTTCTGACATGATCGACACCCACCAGCACCTGCTTTACCCCGACCTCTTTTCATACCCCTGGGTGGGCGACATCCCGGCACTGGCCGGAAATTTCCGCCTGGAGGAATACCGCGCAGCCTCCGCCGGCTGCGGCATCACGGGCGCACTTTTCATGGAGGTCGATGCGGAGCAAAGCGCCGCGGAGGCGCGGTTTTTCTGCGAGCTTGCCGGGGATGCGGGCAACGCGATCCTCGGCGTCGTCGCGTCGGGGCGCCCGGAGCACGACGGCTTCGGGGATTATCTCGACAAGATCGCGAGCCCGAAACTCGCCGGCA
>VEQL01000059.1 GCA_018883245.1 Chthoniobacterales bacterium | reverse complement strand
TCTCCCGCTGGCCCTTGATCACCGCTCCGGGCTGGAGATGCTTTTCCAGGTCCGCGGCCGGATCGACCAGCACATCGACGAAGCGGTTTCCCAGCAGACCCGAGCTTCCGACCACGAAGCGAGAGGCCTCCGGAAGTTTCACATCGTCGCGGATGTTCAACTTCACCGCGACGCCCTGCATGGCCGGGAGAACGCTCGGAGGCTCGGCCACATAGCCGATGCGGGCGCCGCCGAGGAGCACGTCGGCCCCCTTGAGAAGACCGCTGGCGTTGGGGAAATCGACCTGCAGGTCGTAAAAACGCTGCAAGCCCTGGCCGAGACGGCCGAAATACACAACCGTCGCGGCGACCACGACCAGTCCGAGTATGACGAAGAAACCGACTTTTGTTTCGATGCGGGAGTCTTGGCTGTGCATGGGTCAGGGTGCTTCGTGGGATCTGCCCTCCACGAAATCACGAATCACGGGATCCGTCGAGGCGCGCAATTGGTCGCAGGAACCGTAGAAGTAGCATTGGCCCTCGTGCAGGAGTGCCACATGGTCGGCGATGGTGAAGGCGCTTTTCATGTCGTGGGTCACGACGATGGATGTCACGCCGAGCTTGCGTTGCAGGCGTCGGATCAGCAGGTCGATGCTGTCGGCGACGATCGGGTCCAGCCCCGCCGTGGGTTCGTCGTAAAGCATGCATCGCGGCTGGCTGACGAGGGCGCGGGCCAGCGCGACGCGCTTGCGCATTCCGCCGCTGAGGTTGACCGGCATCTTGTGCTGGTGGCCGTGGAGATCGACCATCTGCAGCGCCTCTCGGACCTTTTCGCCGATTTTGGCTTCGTCCGTCTCGCCGCGTTCACGCAGCGGGAAAGCGACATTCTCCCCGACGTTCATCGAGTCGAAGAGTGCGCCGTTCTGGAAAACCATGCCCATGCAGTGGCGGATGCGGGCCATCTCGCGTTCCTTCAAGTGCGCGATGTCCTGCCCTTCCACGATGATGCGGCCTTCGAGCGGTTGCATCAGCCCGATGAGATGGCGCAGGAACACGCTTTTGCCGCCGCCGCTGCGCCCGAGCAGGACCAAGGTCTCACCCTCGTAAACCTTGAGGCTGAATCCCCGGAGTATTTCCTGCCCGCCGATGGTCTGGACCAGGTTGTCCACCGAAATGACCTCCCGCGGCCGCGCGTGTGTCGTCATTTTCCGGCCGGGAAAAAGATGTTGAGGGTCATGGTCAGGAAAAAATTCACCACCAGGATGAAGAGCGATCCAATGACCACGGCTTCGGTGGTGGCGCGACCGACGCCCACGGCTCCTTCGCGTGCGGTCAGGCCCTGGTGGCAACTGACAAAAACGATGAGGACGCCGAAGACCATGCCCTTGATCAGCCCCATGGCCACGTCCCTGCCGCCGGTGAAGTGCAGCATGTTGTGCAGGTAATAGACCTCCGAAACGCCGAGAATCTTCGTGGTGACGAAAAACGCCGCGAGGATCCCGATCGCGATGCATTCGGCGACGAGCAAGGGCATCGAGACAAGCATGGCGAGGAAGCGGGGGATAACGAGGTAATCGACGGGGTGCACCGCCAGCGCACGCAGCGCATCAAGTTGCTCGGTGACTTTCATCGTTCCGAGTTCGGCGGACATTGCGGCGCCGACGCGCCCGGCGACCATGAGGCCGCAGAGCACGGGCCCGAGTTCGCGGAACATCGAGACGCTGACCACGGGCCCGACGGCGGTGTCCATCTGCAGACGGTGAAACTGGAAGAATGTCTGCGTGGCAAAGACCGCACCGGTGAACGCGCCGGTGATCAGGACGACAAGCTGGGAACGGTAGCCGATTTCGTAGATTTGACGGACCACGAGACTCCTGCGCACCTGCCCGTGGAAAATGCCCTGCACGGTTTCGGCCGCGAGCATCGCCACTTCACCGAGATAGCGCGCGAAGGAAAAACACGCTTTGCCTGCGCCTTGGGCGAGTGACATGGAGCGCTCCGGAGTCAGGGACGGATGACCTGCGTCGCCGACTGCGAGCGCGCGACCGAATGCGTCTGGCCGACAAAGCGGGCCGTGAGGTCGAGTTTGTTGAAGATGCTGCGGATTTCTTCGAGCGAGATGGCAACGTCGTCGGACTCCAGAAAAATGATGTCGTGGAGGGTGTCGACCTTGTAGCGGAGCCCGGGAACCGCGCCCAACTCGAGGTCCAACCCCATCAATTTGTCGGGCGCCCGCAAGCCCGCCGCATAAACTTCGAGTTCGATCATTGCGGCGATTCTCCCGCCACGGGCCGCGCGCGGCAAGGCACAAAAAGCGGTGACCCTGAAGCCGCGGATTGCACGTCCGGCTCCGCTGGTTTAGAGGAAAGGGCCGCGCCCATGCCGAAAGATACCTCGCTTCGAAAAATCCTCATCATCGGTTCCGGTCCCATCGTCATCGGTCAAGGCTGCGAGTTCGACTACTCCGGTGTGCAGGCCTGCAAAGCCCTGAGGGAGGAAGGCTACGAAGTGGTGCTCGTCAATTCCAACCCGGCGACGATCATGACCGACCCGGAATTCGCCGACCGGACATACATCGAGCCCATCACGGTGGAGGTCATCGAGAAAATCATCGCGCGCGAGAAGCCGGACGCCGTGCTACCCACGCTCGGCGGTCAGACGGCGCTCAACGCCGCCATGGAATTGCACCGAAGCGGGGCGCTGGAGAGGCTCGGCACGAAGCTCATCGGTGCCAATGCCGAAGCGATCGAGCGCGGCGAGGACCGCCTGATTTTCAAGGAGACCATGCTGCGCATCGGACTCGATGTGGCGCAGTCGGGGGTGGCGCATGACATGGACGAGGCGCGGGCTGTTGCCGCGCAGATAGGGCGCTACCCGCTCATCATCCGCCCGGCTTACACGCTCGGCGGCAGCGGCGGGGGAATCGCCTACAATCGCGAGGAGTTCGAGGAAATCGTCGCCCGCGGGCTCGACATGTCGCCGGTGAGCGAAGTGCTGATCGAGGAGTCCCTTCTCGGATGGAAGGAGTTCGAGATCGAGGTGATGCGCGACCGCGCCGACAACTGCGTTGTCATTTGTTCGATCGAAAACTTCGACCCCATGGGTGTTCACACGGGTGATTCGATCACCGTGGCGCCGATCCAGACGCTGACCGACAAAGAATACCAGGCGATGCGCGATGCCTCGTTCGCGGTGATCCGCGCCATCGGCGTGGAGACAGGCGGCTCGAACATCCAGTTCGCCGTCTGCCCGAAGACCGGCCGCATGGTCGTCATCGAGATGAATCCCCGCGTTTCCCGCTCGTCGGCGCTGGCCTCCAAGGCCACGGGTTTTCCGATCGCCAAAATCGCAGCCAAGCTGGCCGTCGGCTACACGCTCGACGAATTGCGCAACGATATCACGCGCGAGACGCCGGCAAGCTTCGAGCCGACCATCGACTACTGCGTCGTCAAAATTCCCCGCTTCACGTTCGAGAAATTTCCGCAGGCCGACCCCGTTCTGACCACGCAGATGAAAAGCGTCGGCGAGGCCATGGCCATCGGGCGCACTTTCAAAGAGGCGATGCAAAAAGCCCTGCGTTCGCTCGAGACAGGACGCGCGGGCTTCGGCGCCGACGGCAAAGACGAGCCGCCGCGCCGCGAAGACGGATCCGTCGACGTGGAGGAACTCGAGCACCGCATCCGCATCCCGACCGCGGAGCGTATCTTCAGTCTGCGCCATGCGCTTATGGCCGGATGGACCGTGGAAAAAATCCACGAGATCACCGCGATCGACCCCTGGTTCCTCCGCGGGTTGGCCAAAATCGTCGAGCAGGAACAGACCTTCCCCAAGGACTTGGATGCCGTGCCTTGGCGGAAAGTGAAGCGTCACGGATTCTCCGACCGTCAGATCGCGCGGCTCACAGGTCGCACGGAAGATGATGTGCGCAGGCAGCGCAAAGCCGCGGGTGTCGAGCCGACTTATCGCCTGGTGGATACCTGTGCGGCCGAGTTCGAGGCTTACACGCCGTATTATTACTCGACCTACGGCGACGAGGATGAAACGCGTCCGAGCGATAAGAAGCGTGTCATGATTCTCGGCGGCGGGCCGAACCGCATCGGCCAGGGTATCGAGTTCGACTACTGCTGCGTTCACGCGGCTTTCGCGTTCCGCGAGTTGGGGTGGGAGACGGTGATGGTCAATTCGAACCCGGAGACGGTTTCGACGGATTACGACACCAGCGACAAACTTTACTTCGAACCGCTCACGCTCGAGGATGTGCTCAATATCTACGAGCGGGAGAAGTGCGATGCAGCCATCGTGCAATTCGGGGGACAGACCCCGCTCAACCTCGCCGCCGCGCTGGAGGCCAACGGCGTGAAGATCATCGGCACCTCGCCTGCGAGCATCGAGATGGCGGAGGACCGCAAGCATTTCGCCGCGATGCTCGACCGGCTCGGGCTGCATGCCACGCAAGGCGGCACGGCGACGAAAGAGGACGAGGCGCTGGCCGTGGCCGAGAGGGTCGGCTATCCGGTTCTTGTCCGCCCGTCCTTCGTTCTCGGCGGGCGCGCGATGGAGATTGTTTATACGCCTGAGGATTTGCGCCGCTACATCCGCACCGCGGTTAAGGCGAGCCCGGACCGCCCGGTGCTTGTTGATCGTTTTCTCGAGGATGCGACCGAGGTGGATGTCGATTGCATCAGCGACGGGACGGACGTGGTGATCGGCGGCATCATGGAGCACATCGAGGAGGCGGGGATCCACAGCGGCGACAGCGCGTGCGTGATCCCGAGCTTCTCGCTGTCCGGAAAAGTCCTTGAGGAACTGCGCTCCGCCGCGACAGCGATGGCCAAGGAATTGAAAGTGCGCGGACTTATGAATGTGCAGTTCGCGGTGAAAGACGAAACGGTCTACGTCCTCGAGGTCAATCCGCGCGCCTCGCGCACGGTGCCTTACGTCAGCAAAGCGATCGGCGTCCCCCTGGCCAAGATGGCGGCCAAGGTGATGGCGGGCCATTCGTTGAAAGATCTCGGAGTGGTATCGGAAGTCCTGCCGCGGCACTACGCGGTGAAAGAGGCGGTGTTCCCGTTCATCAAATTCCCCGGCACGGATATCGTGCTCGGACCCGAGATGCGCTCCACCGGCGAAGTCATGGGCATCGACCCCGATCTCGGAATCGCCTACGCGAAGGCGCAGATGTCGGCGCAGCCGGCACTCCCGGTCGGGGGCGCCGTGTTTATAAGCGTCAAAGATGCCGACAAGCCGGGTGTTGTGGCGATCGCGCGCGATTTTGCGGCCGCGGGTTTTTCCATTTACGCAACCAAGGGCACTCTGGCGGTGCTGCGCGAAGCCGGTGTGGAAGCTTCGCCGGTGTTCAGGCTCAACGAGGGACGCCCGAATATTCTCGACCTCATCAAGAACGGCGAAATCCAGATCATCATCAACACGCCGCAGGGCAAAGCTCCGCGTCAGGACGAAGTGACGATACGAAGCGCGGCGGTCGCCCAGCGCCTGCCGATCATGACCACCCTGCGCGGTGCGCGAATGAGCATCCGCGCCATCAAGGCTTTGCAGGGCGGGGGTTATGGCGTCCGCGCGTTGCAGGAATACCAAGCCTGAGCCGCCTGCGGCGTTCAGTCCCCTGCAAAAAGATCGAGCTGGTCGGTGAACGCGCGCAGTTTGTGCGGGCGTTTCCGCTTTTCGGCGAAAGCGGGTTTGCCCTCGGCGTTGAGTTCGGAGTTTTCGAGATTTTGCAGGATTTCCCGGGCGCGCTTGAGGACGGGTTCGGGTAAGCCGGCAAGACGGGCCACTTGGATGCCGTAGCTCTGGTCCGCTGGGCCGGGAACAATTTTCCGCAGGAAGATGATTTCGTCGTTCCATTCGCGGACGGCGACATTGCAGTTGCCCACGCCGGGCCGCGTGCGCGCGAGGTCGGTAAGTTCGTGGTAATGGGTCGCAAAAAGCGTGCGGCAACCCGTGATGTCGTGAAGGTGCTCGGCCACACTCCACGCGATGGACATCCCGTCGAAGGTCGATGTGCCCCGGCCTATCTCATCGAGAATAACGAGACTGCGGTCGGTGGCATTGTTCAAGATCGCTGCGGTCTCGTTCATCTCCACCATGAAGGTGGATTGTCCGCGTGCGAGGTCGTCGGTTGCGCCGACCCGGGTGAAGATTCGATCGACGAGCCCGATTTCGGCACTGGCCGCGGGTATGAAACTTCCGGTCTGGGCGAGAAGGACGAGGAGGGCGACCTGTCTTATGTAGGTGCTTTTGCCGGCCATGTTGGGCCCGGTGAGGATGACAAGGCGGTTTTGTTCCGTATCCAGCTCGGTATCGTTCGGCACGAAGCGCCCCGCGGTCATGGTCTGGTCGAGCACTGGATGGCGTCCGTCGGTGATTTTGATGGTGCCTCCTGCCGTGAGTTTCGGGCGGACGTAGCGGAAGGTGCGTGAGGTTTCGGCGAGCCCCGCGAGCGCATCGATCCGGGCTATGGCCCGCGCGGTCTGCTGCAGGGGCTCCAATTCGGCGAGCACCGCGGAGCGGAGTTGCTGGAAGATTTCCGTCTCCAAGGCGCGGGCGCGCTCCTCGCCGCCGAGGATGCGTCCTTCCATATCCTTGAGTTCGGGTGTGATGAAGCGCTCGGCGTTCGTCGTGGTTTGTTTGCGCGTGTAGTCCGCAGGAACCGCGTCGAGGTTCGATTTGGTGATCTCGATGTAGTAGCCGAAGACGGAGTTGTAGCGGACTTTGAGCGATTTGATTCCGGTGCGCGCGATTTCGCGTTCCTGCAATTCGGCAATCCACCGGCGTCCTTCGGTGCCTGCGCGCCGCAGCGAGTCGAGATCGGCATCGTAACCCTCGCGGATCATGCCACCGTCACGGGTAGTCGGCGGAGGCTCGTCCACGACGGCGGAATCGAGGAGCCCGACGAGTGGATCGAAAGTCCGGAGGTCGTCCGCAAGCCCGACAAGGGGCGAGCGGCCGTCACCGGCGAGTGCGGTTCGCAGCGGCGGCAAGAGGGCGAGGGACGTCTTCAGCGCGACCAGATCGCGTGCGTTGCCGGAGGCGAGGCTGAGGCGTCCGACAGCGCGCTCCATGTCTCGGATGTCGCGGAGAACATCGCGGACCGCGGCAAGTTGCGCCGGATCGTCGTGCAAGGCGGCAATGAGGTCTTGGCGCCGCGTGATGGCGTCGAGGTCGCGGAGCGGGTGGAGGATCCAATCGCGAAGAAGCCGTGCGCCCATGGGAGTGAGGGTCCGGTCGATGGCGCCGCGCAGGCTGTTTCCTTCGGCGCTCCGGGACTCGACGAGTTCGAGGTTTGCCTGCGTTGTCGCGTCGAGGAGCACGTATTCTCCGGCGTGCCAGGGCTTCGGGGGCTCGAGGTGCCGCACGTCGCGGCGCAGGCTGCGCGTCACGTAATGCAGCAGGGCTCCGGCGGCCGCGATCCCGAGGGGCAGATTTGAGCAGCCGAAGCCGTCGAGGGATTGGACGCCGAAATGGTCGCGGATGAGATCGGAGGCTTGGGTGAGATCGAAAGCGAACGCGTCGTGCGGAGTGGGAGGCATGGAAAGGTTGACCGGCACCGATTCGTCGGTGTCCGGAACAAGCAGCTCGCCCGGCTGAAGCCGTGCCAACTGGTCGGAGACCTGGGCCGATGATCCGATTTCTGCGAGGCGGAATTCGCCGGTGCTGAGTTCCAGCCACGCCAGGCCGTGCGCTTTCTTCCCGGGGCAGATTGCCGCAAGGTAATTGTTCCGGTTTTCCTCGAGTCCAAAGTCATCCAAGGTGCCGGCGCTGAGAATGCGGGAAATTTCGCGCCGGACGAGTTTGCCGGGTGTCACATCACCGACTTGGTCGCAGATGGCGACCCGCTTGCCCGACTCCACGAGCTTGGCGACGTAGGCGCGCGCGCTGTGATAAGGGACGCCGCACATGGGCACATCGTTGCGCTTGGTGAGGGCAACGTTGAGGATGGCTGATGCCTCGCGGGCATCATCGAAGAACATCTCGTAAAAGTCTCCGAGTCGGAAGAGGAGCAAAGTATTCGGCGGAAGCTCGCGCCTGATCTCCTGGTATTGGCGCATCATGGGGGTGAGCTTCGGCGCGGACATGCGGCGGAGTTTAACGTTCTCTCGCCAGAGGCCAAGCGCGCGGGAGTGCATGCAGGTGGCGCGTGGTGTGGACAAGCGCCTGCCCCTCCCGCTAATTTGCAACCATGAACCAGGCAGGTTCGTCGCCGGGCACAAAGTTTGCCGGTGGCTGGGGATTGGCTGCCGCATCGGCGTTGTTGGTGTTTTTCCCGCTCGCGTCCCCGCCCGAGGGTTTGTCGGTGGCCGGTTGGCGGACGGCAGGGGTTGCTTTGGCGATGGCTGTGCTGTGGGTGACCGAGGCCATCCCGATCCCGGCCACGGCGTTGTTGCCCATCGTGCTTTTCCCTTTGCTGGGAGTTGCTTCGGTGAAAGAAGCGGCGGCACCTTTTGCCAACCCGGTGATCTATCTTTTCATGGGCGGTTTTTTTCTCGCCCTTGGTTGCCAGCGTTGGCGGTTGCACCAACGCATAGCGCTGCACATCATCGGCACAACAGGTTCCCGCGTGACCCGTGTGCTCGGTGGTGTGATGGCGTCAACGGCGTTCATCAGCATGTGGGTTAGCAACAGCGCCACGGCTGTCATGATGTTGCCGATAGCGCTCTCGCTGGTCGCCCTCCTGCGCGAGCACCTTGGCGATGCGAACGCGCGCGCGACGGAGGGTTTGGGCATCGCAATGATGCTCGGGGTCGCCTACGCCTCGAACATCGGGGGCATGGGCACGCTCGTCGGCACGCCCCCGAACGCCCTGCTGGCCGGATTCATTTCCGAGACCTACGGGTTCCACATCGGATTCGGCCGCTGGATGCTCGTCGGGGTGCCGCTGGTGATCGTGGGCACCGTGCTGACGCACGCGATTCTCGTCAGGTTGTGCTTGCCCGACAGGACGCTGGACGTGCCCGGACTGTCAGGCCAAGTGCGCTCGGAGTTGTCCAAGCTGGGGCCGTTGTCGCGCGGAGAGATCAAAGTCGCGTCGGTTTTTCTCGCTGCGGCGTTCTGCTGGGTTGCGCAACCGTTGTTCAAGTCGTTCGCTCCGGGGGTCAACGACACGACGATCGCCATGGGGGCGGCGATCCTGCTTTTTTGTCTGCCCGTCAACTGGCGGGAGCGGACGTTTGTGCTCGGGTGGGAGGATGTCCGGGAGTTTCCATGGGGTGTGTTGGTGCTCATGGGCGGCGGGCTGAGCATGGCGGAGATGATGGACAAGACCGGTCTCGCAGCTTGGTTGGGAACACTCACGGCCGCGTGGCAAGGCTTTCCGATCCTGCTGGTCGTGCTCATGGTGACGGCGGCGATTGTTTTTCTCAGCGAATTGGCCAGCAATACGGCGACCGCGGCGACATTTTTGCCGGTGGTTGCTTCGGTCTCCCTCGGCATGGGGCAAAATCCGCTGCTGCTCGCGATTCCGGCCACATTGGCCGCGAGTTGTGCGTTCATGTTGCCGGTCGGCACGCCGCCGAACGCCGTGGCTTACGCGACCGGCTTTGTTCCGCTGCCGCGCATGCTCCGCATCGGGCTTTGGATCAACTTCCTTTTCATCGTGCTGATCCCGATGGTCGCCTTCACGCTGGCCGCGTGGGTATTCGGCATCGTTCCGGGGCAAATGCCGCCTTGGGCCCCAAAGTAATCAGGGTCAAAGCGAAGTAAATTCCACGACCATCGAAACCTGGCGGGAAATGACGCTTTCCCCGCCTTGGATGTCCAAGCTGGGTGAAGGTGCCGCATCCTCGGCCATCATCATTGTGGCGCGGGGCATCGGGCGCGGGGAGAAATGCTCGCCCGTCGCGTCGATGGACCGGATGCCCGCCCATTTGAGATCGAGGGCAGCGAGCAGCGCCCTGGCTTGTGCTTCCGCATCCTTGGCGGCAAGCGAGAGAGCTT
Source organism: Chthoniobacterales bacterium (assembly GCA_018883245.1). Lineage (NCBI taxonomy): Bacteria > Pseudomonadati > Verrucomicrobiota > Spartobacteria > Chthoniobacterales > Chthoniobacterales bacterium. The sequence goes on along the minus strand of VEQL01000059.1, from coordinate 657 downwards.
CGTTTTCGGCTTTGCGGCGCGCTTCGTCGGTCGGCTCGGTGAACATGTTGGAGACCGAGTTGGCGCCGAGGTTCATCATCGCCGTGATGATGCGCCCGGCCTCGTCCACAGGCGTATTGAAGCTGACGGTCACTTGTCCCAAGTAGCCGGTGATTTTTGGCGGCGCGGGTCGTTTGCCTGGTTCCGGCTGCACATTTCCGAACTGCGGTCGGATGCCGACGCCTGTGGTTTGCAAGCGCGTAATCTTCTCCTCCTTGAGAGCCGCGAGCACAGCCTGCGAGCGGCGCGTGATGTCTTCGCGCACGGCGGGCTCCTCCGGTCCGGCGGCCTCGAAGCCGAGTTGCACCACGGCCACCGTGTTCGGCACACGCACTTCGCCGCTTCCTTGCACCGCAACGGAAGGAGGGGCAGGCGGGTTCGGGGCATCGGGGCGGGGCGGTTGGGCGAGCGCAGGGGAGATCAAGACGAGAACAGCGACGAGGGCGGCGGATATCTTCATGTTTCAATTATCGATGGGAGCGGCGGGGAAACAAGGACGCTCGGCCGTGCGCCGACGTTTGTGCCTTGACTCGGTCGTTGTGGCGGGGACTCTGGAAAAGTCGTCCGACCCGAAACAACCATGAAACATCTGCTTTCCCTCTTCGCATTCCTCGCCTC